>NZ_JBXVPZ010000075.1:0-29420 GCF_057961495.1 Streptomyces sp. P5F9
GGCGATGGGGGAGGCGTGTTCGGTGCGGGTGGTGCGGGCGGTTCTGGGGACGAGGCCGGGTCAAGCAGTGCCGGAGTCATGCCTGGCCCAAGCAGCGGGGGAGACATGCTGGGCGTAGGCGACGGGGGAGGCGTGTCCGGCGCGGGTGGTGCGGGTGGTGCGGGTGGTGCGGGCGGTGCTGGAGTCGAGGCCGGGTCAAGTGGCGCCGGCGTCTTGCCTGGCCCAAGCAACGGGGGAGACGCGCCGGGGGCGAGCAGCGCCGGAGATACGCCCGGATCAAGTGATGCCGGAGACGCGTCCGGGCCAAGCAGTGGCGGAGGCGTGTCCGGTGCGGGCAACGACGGGGACGTGCCCGGTGAAAGCGGCGCCAGAGGCACGGTCGTCCCAAGTACCGTCAAGGACACGCTTGTTGCGAGCAGCGCCGCGCCCGTCGTCGCCAACAGCACCCGGAAGTCGGCCAGTTCGACCAGTGCCGCCCCCGCCCCCAGCCCGATCACGTTCGGTGTGAAGATCAGGGTGTTGGCGGTGGCGGTGGCCCGGCCGAGCAGCGGACCCGGCAACTCCCGCTGCACTGCGGTGAACGCGGCGATCAGTACGCACGGGAGCCCCAGCCCGATCGCCGCGCTGCTCGCCAGGATCACCGGGTCGGACGGCACCGCCCGTGCGGCCACCCCGGCCGCCGTGAGAGCGATGCCGGCCGCCCCGAACCGCCGGTCGCCGAGCCGTCGTAGAGCAGGCCCGGAGACGAGACCGACCGCCACCGAACCGGTGCCCTGGGACGCGTACAGCACGCCTGTGTAGGCCGGGTTGTGCCCCAGGGCGTCGACGATCGCGTAGGTCGTGGAGCTGCTCAGGGAGGCGAGGAACATCGTGGCCCCGCCCGCCAGGACCAGCGGGCGCAGGAGGGGATGCCCCCACAACTCGCGTACGCCTTCGGCGGTTTGGGCCCGCCAGGTGCCGGCGGGGCGCCGGGGCGGTTCCTCCCGCGCGCGGACGAGCAGCCACAGGGCCGCCGCCAGCGCGAACGTGACCGCGTCCAGACCGGCCACCGCGGGCCCGCCGAACGCCGCGTACAGGCCCGCGCCCGTCAGCGGCGCGACCAGTTTCATGCCCTCTACGGCCGTCATCCGCAGCCCGTTGAAGTCGCCGAGGAGGTCGCGGTCGACGACGGCGGCGAGGAGAGCGGACTCGGCGGGGTCCTGGACGACGACGGTGGTGCCGTAGACGAACAGGACGGCGAAGAGCAGCCACAGGTCGGCGCGGGAGTGGACGGCGAAGAGGGTGAGGAGGAGGGCGGCGAGGCCCAGGTTCGTCCTGATCAGCAGGGGTTTGCGGCGGACGCGGTCGGCGATCGTGCCGAGGGCCGGGCCGAACAGGGTCGGGGCCCACACGGTGAAGGTGCAGAGCGCGGCGAGGCCGTTCGAGGCGGTGAGGTCCTTCACCCACACGCCGGCCGCGAGCCCGAGCGCGGACGTGCCGAAAGCGGACACGACCAGGCCCACGAAATACAGCCCCGCGTTGCGGTCCCGCAGGATGCGCGTCACCGCCCAGTTTGTCGTCATGCCTGGTCATCGTGGGTCTAAGACGGGGGCGACGGCATCGGGCAGGTGCCGTAGAAACGCGCGGTGGTGGAGACGCGGCCGTGGTGCGCGATGAGTTTCGGGGCCGCTGTCGGTCTACCTCATGAGTGGAGTCCCGTCCCTGAGGAGATACGCATGACCGACGACACGATCCTCGACCTCGGCCCCCAGACCCGGGTCATCGCACGGCTCGCCGAGGGGGTGACCGACGAGCAGTTGACGGACGCGACGCCGTGTCCCGAACTCGCCGTACGCAACATGTTGGGGCACGTGCTCGGCCTGTCCGTCGCCTTCCGCGACGCCGCGCGCAAGGACCTGGGCGTCACGACCGACACCAACCCCGGCGCCACCGCCCCGGACATCGGCCCCGGCTGGCGCGAGCAACTCCCCAAGGCACTCGACGACTTGGCCGAGGCATGGCGCGACCCCGCCGCCTGGACCGGCATGACTCGCGCGGGCGGCGTCGACCTCCCCGGCGCGGTCGCCGCGGCCGTCGTCGCCGACGAACTGGTCATCCACGGCTGGGACTTGGCGGTGGCCACCGGCCGCCCCTACGACCCCGACCCGGCCGCACTCCAGACGTCGTACGGCTTCCTCCTCGCGGCCACACAGGACCCGACCCGCGGGGGCGGCATCTTCGGCCCGGTGGTACCGGTGGCGGAGGAAGCGCCGTTGCTGGAAAGGGCGTTGGGGCTCAGCGGACGTGACCCGGGCTGGAAGCCGTAGGAGAGTCCGACGAGCACTCAGGCGTGGATCGGGAAGGACGCCTGGAACGTCAGCCGCTCGTCGGCCCCGTCACCGATGCGGGCGAGAACCTCGTCGAGCGCGATGAACTCCTCCCACACCGCCCTGCCCGTCGCTTCGGCCAGCCGGGCCACGACGAGATCCTCCAGTTCGGGAACACGCTTGTTCTTCCAGACCTTGTCGGCGAGGCTCACCAGGAGGTCCTCCGGACCGACAGGTGACCGCGCCCACGACGCGTGCGTCGCGGCGAAGCGGGCCAGCTCCGGGCTGACGCCGTGCCCGAGCAGGAGGGTCTGCCCCGCCTCCTCGTGCGCGGCCCCGGGCCCGGAGAGCTCGGAGACGTGCACCGTCTTGCCCACGTCGTGCGTCGCCGCCCCGAAGAGCACCGCCTCGCGGTCGAAGGCCACGTCCGGGTAGCGCTGTTCCACCCAGACGACCAGCTGATGCGCGACGTCATGGACGGCTCGCAGGTGAGCCGCCAGCCGCGGCGGGCTGCCCAGCTCCGTCAGAAGCTCGACAACACGATCCGGCAGGGGGAGCAGAGGGGGGTCGACGGTGCCGCTCATCGCCTTCGACAGGAGAGCGTTGGTCATCACCGCGTCAGGGTACCGAGCGCGCTTCGTCTTGTGGATCCCGGTAGACCACCCGGAGGCCGGGCGCCGCGGAACGCCCTGAACCGTGAGTGCCCCGGGTCCCGGAACCGTACTCTTCCCCACGATGCCTCTCAGTCTGACCGTCCTCGGCACAGCCTCCCCGCATCCGCGCCCCGGCCGCCCCTGCTCCGGGTACCTGCTGCGCGGCGGGGGCGCCGAGGTGTGGCTGGACGCGGGGACGGGGACGTTCGCGGAGTTGCAGCGGCACACGGATCCGGCGCGGCTCACCGCGATCTGGATCTCGCATCTGCACGCCGACCACAGCGCCGATCTCCTCGCGGCGGCCTACGCGTTCGCCTACGGCGGGATGACCCCGACCTCCCCGATCCCGCTCTACGCCCCGCAGGACTGCGCCCGCCGGCTCGCCGGCTTCTTCGGGCAGCCGGACGTACGGTTCCTGAGCGGCGTCTTCGACTTCCGGCCGCTCTACGACGGCCACGCCGTCCGGCACTGGAACCTCCGGCTCACCGCACGCGCCGTCGTCCACGACACCGAGGCGTACGGGCTGCGCGCCGAGAGCCAGGGGAGTGTCCTGGGGTACTCCGGGGACAGCGGACCCTGTGAGGCGCTGGCCGAACTCGCGGGCGGCGCCGACGTGTTCCTCTGCGAGGCCGACATCGACCGGCATCGCGAAGGCGAACGGCAAGTCCACCTCACGCCCGAGGACGCCGCCGCCTGCGCCAAGGGCGCGCGCGAACTCCTCATCACCCACGTCGGACCCACCCTCACCAGGGAAGCGGCCCTGGAACGTGCCGCCGCGATCTTCCCCGGCCGGACCTCCGCCGCGCTGGAAGGCGTCACCAAGACCATGTGAAGCGCTTTCTCGTTCTTTTGTCGGAAGCATTGACGAAACACAGGGCTGCTCCTACCTTCAACCCGTCGTACTTCGTACGTCATATATGAGACGCCATATGTGAGATCCGAGAGGCGCGCATGACCTCTGTGCCCACGCCGATCCCCTCCCGCACGCAGTACGTGCAGGAGGAGATCAAACGCCGCATCCTCACCGGGCAGTTGACGCCGGGTCAGCCACTGGTCGAGACCGACCTCGCCGCACAGTTCGGGGTGTCCAAGACCCCGGTGCGCGAGGCGCTCAAGACCCTGGCCGGCACCGGGCTCGTCGTGATGAACCAGTACAAGGGCGTCACGGTGCGCATGGTGGACGCGGACATGGCGCGCGAGGTGTACGACGTACGGCTGCTCCTCGAACCCGAGGCGCTCCGCCGTGCCGTACGACGCCACGCCTCCCTCGACGACGCCCGCGAGGCGCTGACCCGCGCCGACGAGGCCACCGACACCGCCGAACGCTCCCTCGCCAACCGGGAGTTCCACCGCGCCCTGTACCTGCCGTGCGGCAACCCGCTGCTCGGCCGGATGCTCGACGAGGTCCGCGACCAGGCCGCCCTCGTCTCCGCCGTCGCCTGGGCCGCCTCGCCCTCCTGGGAACGGGAGGCCGGCGAACACCGGGAGATCCTGCGGCTCGCCCTCGGCGGTGACGCGGACGGCGCGGCCACCGCACTGCACGCCCACATCGCGTCGTTCGTCCAACGGGCCTTCCCCGGCACCGAGTTGGAGACCCCCGGACGGGACACCCCCGGACGAGACACCCACGGACAGGACACCTACGGAGAGGACGGTCGGGCATGACGGCGAGGTTCGAGGCCCAACGCACCGCCCTGGCCGACGTGGTGGCGATCCCGGTGACCCCGTTCGCCGAGGACGGCGGCGTCGACCAGGACACCCACCGGGCCCTGCTCCGCCGGCTGCTCGACGGCGGGGTCAAGATCGTCACGCCCAATGGGAACACCGGCGAGTTCTACGCCCTCACCCCTCAAGAACGGCAGCTCGTAACGGAGTTGACCATCGACGAGGCGGGCGGCCGCGCCGCGATCCTCGTCGGCGTCGGACACGACGTACCCACCGCCATCGCCTCCGCCCGGCACGCCCGCGATCTCGGCGCCCAGATGGTGATGGTCCATCAGCCCGTCCACCCGTACGTCTCGCAGGGCGGCTGGGTCGACTACCACCGCGCCATCGCCGAGGCCGTGCCCGACCTGGGCGTCGTGCCGTACATCCGCAACGCCCAACTCCTCGGCGCCCGCCTCGCCGAACTCGCCGACGACTGCCCGAACGTCATCGGCGTCAAGTACGCCGTCCCGGACGCGGCCCGCTTCGCCGCGTTCGCCCGGGACGCGGGGCTCGAACGCTTCGTGTGGGTGGCCGGGCTGGCCGAACCGTACGCGCCCTCCTACTTCTCGGCGGGCGCCACCGGCTTCACCTCGGGGCTCGTGAACGTCGCCCCGTCCGTTTCGCTGAACATGATCGAAGCGCTTCGATCCGCGGACTATCCGGGGGCGATGAAGGTGTGGGAACAGATCCGCCGATTCGAGGAACTAAGGGCTGCGAACGGCTCGGCGAACAACGTCACCATCGTGAAGGAAGCGCTTGCGTCCCTCGGTCTGTGCCGCCGCGAGGTCCGCCCGCCCAGCAGGCCCCTGCCCGAGAGCGAGCGCGCCGAGGTCGCCGCGATAGCCGCCGGATGGTCCGTATGAAGTCACCGGACGAGTTCAGAAGCCACCAGTGGTACGGCACCGACGGGCTGCGCTCCTTCAGCCACCGGGCCCGCACCCGCCAGCTCGGCTACCTCCCCGAGGAACACCTCGGCAAGCCCGTCATCGCGATCCTCAACACCTGGTCGGACATCAACCCCTGCCATGTGCACCTCCGCGAGCGCGCCCAGGCGGTCAAGCGGGGCGTGTGGCAGGCGGGCGGCTTCCCGCTCGAATTCCCGGTCTCCACCCTCAGCGAGACCTTCCAGAAGCCGACCCCGATGCTCTACCGCAACCTCCTCGCCATGGAGACCGAGGAACTGCTGCGGTCGTACCCCGTGGACGGTGCCGTGCTGATGGGCGGCTGCGACAAGTCCACGCCCGCGCTTCTGATGGGTGCCGCGTCCGTCGACCTGCCCACCGTCTTCGTCCCCGCCGGGCCGATGCTGCCGGGCCACTGGCGCAACGAGGTCCTCGGCTCCGGCACCGACATGTGGAAGTACTGGGACGACAAGCGCGCCGGCCTCATCGGCGAGTGCGAGATGACCGAGCTGGAGAGCGGCCTCGCGCGTTCGCCCGGGCACTGCATGACCATGGGGACGGCGTCCACGCTGACGGCCGCCGCCGAGGCGCTCGGGGTGACCGTGCCGGGTGCGTCGAGCATCCCCGCCGTGGACTCGGGGCACGATCGGATGGCCGCGCAATCCGGCATGAGGATCGTTGAACAAGTCCACAAAGGGCGTGTTCTCTCGTCGATCCTCACCCAAGAAGCCTTCGAGGACGCCGTCACCACCGTCCTCGGCCTCGGCGGCTCCACCAACGCCGTGATCCACCTGATCGCCATGGCCGGCCGCGCGGGCGTCCACCTCACGCTCGACGACTTCGACCGCATCGCCCGCACGGTCCCGGTCCTCGCGAACGTACGGCCCGGCGGACGGACGTACCTCATGGAAGACTTCCACTTCGCCGGCGGCCTGCCCGGCTTCCTCTCCCGGATCACCGATCTGCTCCACCTGGACCGGCCGACGGTCTCGTACGACACCCTGCGCGAGCAGCTCGACGGCGCGCGGGTGCACAACGACGACGTCATACGACCGCGCGACAACCCGGTCGCGAGCGAGGGCGGGGTGGCCGTCCTGCGCGGCAATCTCTGCCCGGACGGCGCCGTCATCAAGCACATCGCCGCCGAACCGCACCTGCTCAAGCACACCGGCCCCGCGGTCGTCTTCGACGACTACCGGACCATGCAACGCACCATCAACGACCCGGAGTTGGCCATCACCGCCGACAGCGTGCTGGTGCTGCGCAACGCGGGTCCCAAGGGCGGCCCCGGCATGCCCGAGTACGGCATGCTCCCGCTCCCCGACCACCTCCTCAAGCAGGGTGTCCGGGACATGGTCCGGATCTCCGACGCCCGGATGAGCGGGACGAGTTACGGCACGTGCGTGCTGCACATCGCGCCCGAGTCGTACGTCGGCGGACCACTGGCGCTCGTACGGACCGGGGACACCATCACCCTGGACGTCGAGGCGCGCACCCTCCAACTCAACGTGGACGACGAGGAGTTGGAGCGACGCCGGGCGGAGTGGACACCACCGCCCGCACGGTACGAGCGCGGCTACGGCGCGCTCTACAACGACCAGATCACCCAGGCGGACACCGGCTGCGACTTCGAGTTCCTGGCCCGGCCGGGCAAGGTGCCCGATCCGTACGCCGGTTGAGCTCCTTCCCATGCCTGTGGAGCAAGCGCTTCCTGTGCCGAGTTTCTTGCACTGAGCGTCCTGTACTGAGCGTCCTGTACTGAACGGAGAACAGTCATGGCCCAAGCCGCAGCCGTGGCGAAACCGCCCGCGCCACCCCGGCGGCGCCGTGCCTCCGCGACCCCGCGCAGGCTCCCGTACCTGCTGATCGCCCCGGCGGCGCTGCTCATGCTGGGCTTCATCGCCTACCCGGTCATCAGCGTCTTCTACTACAGCCTGCAGAACTACAACCCCACCAAACCGTGGCGCAACGGCTTCGCGGGCCTCGACAACTTCACCCACGCCTTCACCAACGACCCCCAGTTCTGGGACACGTTGACGTTCAGCGCCAAGTGGGTCGTCGTAGAGGTGGGCCTCCAACTGCTCTTCGGTCTCGTACTCGCGCTGATCGTCAACCAGACCTTCGTGGGCCGGTCCATCGGCCGCGCGCTGGTGTTCTCCCCCTGGGCCGTGTCGGGCGTCCTCACCTCCGCGATCTGGGTGCTGCTCTACAACTCCCAGACAGGCGTGACCCGTTACCTCGCCGACATGGGCATCGGCCAGTACGGCACGAGTTGGCTGTCCGACCCCTCAACCGTCTTCTCCGCAGCGGTGGTCGCGGACCTCTGGCGAGGCGTCCCCTTCTTCGCGATCCTCATCCTCGCCGACCTCCAGTCCGTGTCAAAAGACCTGTACGAGGCCGCCGAGGTCGACGGCGCCAGCCGCTTCCAGCAGTTCCGGAACATCACCCTGCCGCACCTCAAGGACGCGATCGTCCTGTCCACACTGCTGCGCGCGGTCTGGGAGTTCAACAACGTCGACCTCCTCTACACCCTGACCGGCGGCGGCCCGGCCGGCGAGACGACCACGCTCCCGCTCTACGTCGCCAACACCAGCGTCGAGGCCCACAACTTCGGCTACGCGTCGGCCCTCACCACGGTGGCCTTCGTCATCCTTCTCTTCTTCTCGATCATCTATCTGCGCCTGAGCAAGTTCGGAGGCGGCGACAAGTGATCACCGAGATCGCTCCGGCCCGCGAGCGGGAGTCCGCCGCACCGCAGCAGCCGCGCAAGGTCCGCCGCGCCTGGGACGAGGTCCCGCGCTGGCAGATCTACGTCCCCCTGGGGATCTACCTCGTCTTCACCCTGATCCCCTTCTACTGGATCCTGCTCTTCGCGTTCCGCCCGGCCGGCTCGACCTCCCTCGTGCCCTGGCCGATGACCCTCGACCACTTCCAGAAGGTGTGGACCGAACGCAGCTTCGGCGTCTACTTCCAGAACAGCGTCTACGTCGGCGTGGCCACCCTGATCCTCACCACCGTGGTCGCGCTGGCCGGCGGCTACGCGCTCGCCCGCTTCGAGTTCAGGATCAAGCGCGCGTTCATGCTGGCCCTGCTCTGCTCCCAATTCGTGCCGGGCGCCCTGCTGTTGGTCCCGCTGTTCCAGATCTTCGCCAAGCTCCAGATGATCAACTCGCTCGGCAGCGTCATCATCGCCGAGACCGTCTTCCAGCTGCCGCTCTCGATGATCCTCATCAGCGGCTTCATCAGGAACGTCCCGCAGTCCCTGGAGGAGGCCGCCTGGGTCGACGGCTGCAACCGCTTCGCCGCGTTCCGCATCGTCGTCCTCCCGCTGCTGCGGCCCGGGCTGATCGCCGTCGGCTCCTTCGCCTTCGTGCACGCCTGGAACCACTTCCTCTTCGCCCTGATGTTCCTGTCCGACCAGAGCAAGCAGACGATCCCGGTCGGCCTCAACACCCTGATGAGCGCGGACAGCGTCGACCTCGGCGCCCTCGCCGCGGGCGGCATCGTCGCGGCGATACCGGTGGTGATCGTGTTCGCCTTCATCCAGAAGTGGCTGATCACCGGCTTCAGCGCGGGGGCGGTGAAGGGATGAGGCAACCGCTTACCCTGCTGGCGAAGATCGTCGACGCAGGGAGAATCCCATGACCACCAACACCGGTCCTACGACCGTTCCCGCATCCGCCACCGCACCCCTCGCCGCACCCGGCGCCACACCCCTCACCCCGCCCGTCTCCATCGTCCTCGCGGGCGCCCGGGGCCACGGACGCTGGCACGTCGAGAACATCCGCCGGCTCCAGGACAAGGGGCTCGTACGCCTCGTCGGCATCTGTGAGCTGACCCCGCTTACCGAGGAGGAGTTCGGGGGCGAACTCCCCGCCCAGTCACCGGACTTCGGCGCCCTCCTCGACTCCACCGACGCCCAGGCCGCCGTGGTCTGTACCCCGATCCCGACCCACACGGACCTCGCCCTGGCCGCCGCGAAGCGGGGCGTGCACCTGCTGCTGGAGAAGCCGCCCGCGCCGTCGTACGCCGAGTTCCGCCGGATGGCCGACGGGGTCGCCGCGGCCGGAGTGGTCTGCCAGATCGGGTTCCAGTCGCTGGGCTCGCACGCCGTGCCCGGCATCCGCGAGCTGATCGCCAAGGGTGCGATCGGCACGGTGACCGGGGTCGGCGGGGCCGGTGCCTGGGCGCGCGACGAGGCGTACTACCGGCGCGCTCCCTGGGCGGGCAAGCGGCGCCTGAACGGCGTCGACGTCATCGACGGCGCCCTGACGAACCCCCTCGCACACGCCGTCGCCACCGCCCTCGCCCTCAACGACACGACCCGCGCCGAGGACGTCGTCCGCATCGAGACCGAACTCGTGCGCGCCAACGACATCGAGTCCGACGACACCTCCTGCGTCCGCGTCACCACCGTCCAGGGCCGCCCGGTCACCGTCGCGGTGACCCTGTGCGCCGAACACCCCGGCGAGCCCTACGTGTTGGTGCACGGCAGCCAGGGCCGGATCACCTACTGGTACAAGCAGGACCGCGTCCTGCTCCAGCGCGCGGGCCACGGCCCGGAGGAGTTCGAGTACGGCAGCACGGACCTGCTGGAGAACCTGGTCGCCCATCTCACCGACGGTGACGCGCTTTTGGTCGAGCCGGATGCAACAGGCGCCTTCATGAAGGTCGTTGAGGCGATTCGTCAGGCTCCCGATCCGGCCCCGCTGCCCACCGACGCCTGGCACCTGATCCCGACCGAGAACCGTCGGGTCGTCCCCGGCATCGACGCACTGGTCACGGCGGCGGCCGACACCCTCGCCCTCTACTCCGAGCTGGGCGCCTCCTGGGCCCCACCGAAAGAGGTGAGCACCTGATGATCACCCATGACACGCCGGTGCTGCGCGTCGCGGGCCGCCCGGTCGCCCGGTACGTCACCCGGCCCGAGCTGCCCGACCGGCTCTCCCCGCGCCCCTATCTGCACCCCGTGACCACCCTGGCCGGCACGGCGGTCACCGAGCTGAGCCCCGTCGACCACACCCACCACCTCGGCGTCGGTGTCGCCGTTCCCGACGTCGAGGGGCACAACTTCTGGGGCGGCCGCACCTACGTCCGCGACCAGGGCCCCACGGAACTGGACAACCACGGCGCCCAACGCCACTCCAGCTTCCAGCTCCGCGACCCCGACGGTTTCGTGGAGGAACTCCGCTGGGTGGCCTCCGGCGCCGAACTGCTCCGCGAACGCCGTACGGTCGCCGCCACCGAACTCACTGACACGGCCTGGGCGTTGGACTTCACCTTCTCCCTCACCAACGTGACGCCCGACCCCCTCTCGATCGGCAGCCCTGCCACCAACGGCCGCCCCGGAGCCGCGTACGGCGGCTTCTTCTGGCGGGCCCGCAAGGAGGCCGGGACCCCGCGCGTCTTCACCGCCGACCACGAGGGCGAACCGGAGATCCACGGCACCCGCGCCGACTGGCTCGCCCTCGCCGGCACCGGCTGGACGCTGGTCTTCGCCGGCGCCACGGACCGCTCCCGCCAGGACCCGTGGTTCGTCCGCACCGCCGAATACCCGGGCGTGGGCGCGTCGTTGGCGTCGGACGAGCGGCTGCCGATACCGCCCGGCGACACGGTCGTACGACGGATCGTCACCGTCGTCGCGGACGACCGCCTGGACCGGGCCGAGGCCGCGGCACTCGTGCGGAAGGCGGTCAGCCAGTGACGCACGAGACGTACACGAACCCCGTCCTGAACGCCGACTGGTCCGACCCGGACGTCATCCGCGTCGGCGACGACTTCTACCTCACCGCGTCCAGCTTCGGGCGCGTCCCGGGCCTCCCGCTGCTGCACTCCCGCGACCTGGTCAACTGGACGTTGGTCGGTCACGCCCTCCAACGCCTGGAACCCGCGAGGGAGTTCAGTACTCCACGTCACGACTGCGGCGTCTGGGCCCCCGTGTTGAGGTACCACGACGAACGCTTCTGGATCTTCTGGGGCGATCCCGACCAGGGCATCTTCCAGATCAACGCCCCCGAGATACGCGGCCCTTGGACCCTCCCGCACCTCCTCAAGGAGGGCAAGGGCCTGATCGACCCGTGCCCCTTGTGGGACGACGAAAATGATGGCGAGGCCTACCTCGTCCACGCCTGGGCCAAGTCCCGCGCGGGCATCAAGAACCGCCTCACCGGCCACCGCATGCACCCCGACGCCACGACCCTGCTCGACGACGGCAAGGTGATCGTCGACGCCGACCGCATCCCCGGCTGGTTCACCCTGGAGGGCCCCAAACTCCACCAGCACGACGGCTGGTTCTGGATCCTCGCCCCCGCAGGGGGAGTTGAGACCGGCTGGCAGGGCGCGCTCCGCTCACGCGGCTTCTTCGGCCCGTACGAGGAGAAGGTCGTCCTGGAACAAGGGGACACCGACGTCAACGGCCCCCACCAGGGCGCGTGGGTGAGCACCCCGACCGGCGAGGACTGGTTCCTGCACTTCCAACAGAGGGGCGCCTACGGCCGGTTGGTCCACCTCCAGCCGATGCGCTGGGACGACGAGGGCTGGCCGGTCATCGGCGACGCGGGTGCCCCCGTAGCCGTACACCGGAAACCGGACCTTCCGCCGCAGCCGCCCGCCGCGCCCGCCACCGACGACGACTTCCCCGGCGGACGGTACGGCCGCCAGTGGCAGTGGACGGCGAACCCGCAGGACGGCTGGGCCACCCACCACTCGGGCGACGGCCTGCGACTGACCTGCGCCCGCTCGGCCGACGCGCACGACCTGCGCCGACTCCCGAACCTCCTCACCCAGCGCCTGCCCGGCACGCCCGTCGCGGTCGAGGTCGAACTGTGGCTGCACAGCGAGGAGTTGGGCGCACGGGCCGGACTCGCCGTGCTCGGCGACGCGTACAGCTGGATCGGGCTGGAGCGGAGCACGGACGGCCGGGTGATGTTCGTCCACCGCTTCGCCGAGCCCGTCGCCGAGCGCGAACGGGACGCGGCGGAGCCCCGCCTCGCCCCCGAGGGCCGCGTCCGGCTGCGCATCGAGATCGGCGCGGGCGCGCGATGCCGTTTCTTCTATGACGTCGGGGACGGGCCGCGTCCGACCGGCCAGGTCTTCGCCGCCACCCCCTGGCGCTGGGTCGGCGCCCTGCTCGGGCTCTTCGCGCTCGCGCCCGTCGGCACGGGACATGCCGGCGCGGCCGGTTTCACGCGGTTCCGGATCAGTCCTCTCTAACTCACCCTGCCCATCCGCCTGTTGGGAGTCGCAATGACGCACCTCCGTGGCAAGCGCTTGCCCACCGCCCGCGAGGCCATCACACCGTCGCATCCACTAGAAGAGAGCCGCTCTATGAAGACCAGCATCCGCAGAAGCAGGCGTGCCGCCGTGGCCGTCGCCCTGGGCTCCGTGCTCGCGCTGACCGCCACCGCCTGCGGCGACGACGGCAGCGGCGCCGCGGGAGACAAGGGCGACGAGGGGTCCGGCAAGGGCACGATCACCTTCTGGGACAACAACGGCGGTGTCCGCACCGACATCTGGAAGCAGATCATCGCGGACTTCGAGAAGAAGAACCCCGACATCAAGGTCAAGTACGTCGGGATACCGGCCGCGAGCGCCCAGTCCAAGTACGACACCGCGATCCAGGGCGGGGGTCTGCCCGACGTCGGTGGTGTGGGGACGGCGGTGCTCGCGGAGGTCGCGGTGCAGGGGGCGCTGGAGCCGTTGGACAGCCGGCTCAAGTCGAGTCCTCTGAACGGCAAGTTGAGCCAGAACCTGCTCGACGTCAGCAAGAGCGCGGGGGGCGGGGACACGTTGTACCAGATTCCCACCTCCGCCAACAACGGCACGCTGTGGTACCGCACCGACCTGTTCAAGGCGGCGGGACTGGACGCGCCGACGACCTGGTCGAAGTTCTACGCCGCCGCGGACAAGCTGACCGACAAGGCGAAGAACAAGTTCGGGTTCACCATTCGGGGTGGTGAGGGGTCCATCGCGCCGGCGTTGGACGCGGTGTACGGGCAGACCGGGATCACGTCTTTCTGGAACGGTGACAAGACGACGGTCAACGACCCCAAGAACGTTGCCGCGTTGGCGAAGTACGTCGGCCTGTTCAAGAAGGACACTCCGTCCGCCGACCTCAACAACGACTTCACGAAGATGGTCGCGCAGTGGGACAGCGGCACGATCGGGATGCTGAGTCACAACCTCGGGTCCTATCAGGACCACTTGAAGGCTCTGGGCGCGGACAAGTTCAAGGGCATTCCCAATCCGACGCTGGACGACGGTACGCGGGTGCAGATCTCCAACCCCGTTGACGGGCTGAGTCTGTTCAAGTCCAGCAAGAACAAGGAAGCGGCCTGGAAGTTCATCGAGTTCGCGGTGTCTGCCGCGGAGAACTCCAAGTACAACGAGTCCGCCGGGCAGGTTCCGGCCAACACGGATGCGGCCGATGCGGCGTGGATCCAGAAGTCCGAGCCCACGCAGTTGGCAGCGGCGGCGTTGAACGGGGCCTCCACGAAGATTGTGCAGCTGCCGTATTACCTGCCGGACTGGAACACCATCTCCAAGGCGGACAATGAGCCGAACTTCCAGAAGCTGTTGCTGGGGAAGATGACGGCGAAGGAGTTCCTGGACACGTTGGCCGACCAGTTGAACAAGGCTCAGGCGGACTGGAAGCAGAACCACTGAGCTCGGGTGGTTTCGGTTTGTGGGGGACTGCGGGTCCGTTGTGGCTGGTCGCGCAGTTCCCCGCGCCCCTAAAAGCAAAAGACAAAGCCAAGCCGGAAGGTGAACCATCGTGTCCCTTACCCGTAGGCAAGTCGCGTTAGGTGCTCTCGCCGCCGTTCCGTTACGTGGTGGCGGTGTTCGTCGGGATCGCGCCCTCTACATCGCCGGTGATTCCACCGCCGCCCAGAAGTACTCCACCGAAGCCCCGGAAACGGGGTGGGGAATGGCCCTCCCCTTCTTTCTGCGCAAGGAGGTGAAAGTCTCCAACCAGGCTGTCAATGGCCGGAGTTCGAAGAGTTTCGTCGACGAGGGGCGGCTGGACGCCATTCTCGCGGCCATCCGGCCCGGCGACTTCCTCCTCGTCCAGTTCGCGCACAACGACGAGAAGACCGCCGACCCCACCCGCTACACCGAGCCCTGGACGACCTACCAGGACTATCTGCGGATGTACATCGACGGGGCGCGGGGCCGTGGCGCCCGGCCCGTGCTCGCCACCCCCGTCGAGCGCCGCCGGTTCGACGTCGACGGCAACGCGCTGCCGACGCACGGCGACTACCCGGCGGCGATGCGTGCGCTCGCCCAACAGGAACGTGTCGCGCTGCTCGACATCGAGGCGTTGTCGCTCGCGCTGTGGCAGCGGCTCGGGGTGGAAGAGACGAAGGTCTACTTCAACTGGACCGACACCGAGCAGGACAACACGCACTTCAATCCGCCCGGTGCGATCGCCGTGGCGCGGCTCGTGGCGCGGGAGTTGCTGCGCACCCGGGTGCTCGCGCCGCGTGACGTCGTCCGGTTGCGCGACGACATTCCCACGTCCTGGATCACCTGGCCCGAGGCGACGGACGCCTCGGGCCTCTGAGCAAGGAGACCCGCACAGTGCGTATATCTATGTGTCATGGACGCGTCATCGCGTCGCTCGTGGGCTGCACGGCACTGGCTCTCGCCCTCACGAGCACCACCGCGCAGGCTCATCCGCGCAGCCTCGCCCGCGAGACGCTCGGCGCCGGTGACGGCTGGGCCTCGTACGGCACCGGCACCAGCGGTGGCGCGGCCGCCACCCCCGAGCACGTCTACACCGTCTCCAACTGGGCCGATTTCAAAGCCGCGTTGGCCGCCGGCGGCACCGCGCCGAAGATCATCAGAGTGAAGGGTGTGATCGACGCCAACGCCGAGGGCTGCGACTCCTTCGCCGCGCCCGGCTACGACTTCGCCCAGTACCTCGCCACCTACGACCCCGCCGTCTGGGGCTACGACCAGAACCTCGACAACGAACCCGCCGACAGTCCCGAGGGCCTGCGCCGCGTCTCCGCCGCCAACCAGAACACCGCCATCAAGGCGTTCGTCCCCGCCAACACCACCATCATCGGCATCGGCAAGGGCGCCGGCTTCAAGGGCGCCAGCCTGCAGATCACCGCCGTCGACAACGTCATCATCCGCAACCTCGCCTTCGAGAGCCCGCTCGACTGCTTCCCGCAGTGGGACCCGACCGACGGCGACACCGGCAACTGGAACTCCGAGTACGACAGCGCCGTCATCTACGGCTCCACCCATGTGTGGCTGGACCACAACACGTTCACCGACGGCGACCACCCGGACAGTTCGCTGCCCACCTACTACGGTCGGATCTTCGAGCAGCACGACGGCGAACTCGACGTCGTGAAGGGCGCCGACTACGTCACCGCCTCCTGGAACGTCTTCACCGACCACGACAAGACGATCCTCATCGGCAACAGCGACAGCGCGTCCACGGCCGCCATCGACCGGGGCCACCTGAAGGTGACGCTCCATCACAACCTGTTCTCCAACCTCGTCGAGCGCGCACCGCGCGTCCGCTTCGGCCAAGTCGACTCGTACAACAACCACTTCGTCGCCGAGCCGGGCTACGGCTACAGCTACGGCATCGGCAAGGAGTCCCAACTCGTCGCGGAGCACAACGCGTTCACGGTCCCGGCCGGTATCTCGGAGGCGACCATCCTCAAGAAGTGGTCCGAGGCGCCGCTCTCCGCCGACGACAACTACGTCAACGGCAGGCTCACCGACCTGATCGCCGTCCACAACGCGGGTGTTCCGACTGAGATCCTCCAGTCCGGCGCGGGCTGGACGCCGACCCTGCGCACGAAGATCGACCCCGCGAAGGCCGTGCCGTTCGTCGTCGACCGGGGCGCGGGCGCGGGCCGCCTGCGCTGACACCACCGCACCGGAAACCGGGCCGGCTCCGTCCGACCGGCCCGGTACCGGGGTCCACCTCACGAGCCGCACCGCGAAGGAGCACCCGCATGCCCTCGCACCACTCCCTCCAACTGCCCCTGCCCAGACGGGGATTCCTCATGGCGAGCGCCGGCGCGTGCGCCGCGCTCGGCCTCACCGCCGTCCCCGCCGTCGCCGTCGGCAGGCCACGCCCGTTCGGCCGCTACGGTTCACCGGCCGCGCGCCTCACCCCGCTCACCCTGTACGTCGACCCGCGCGGCCGGGGCGACTTCACCACCGTCCAAGCCGCGGTCACCGCCGCGACCGGCGCCGGGTACACCCTGGTCATCGCGCCCGGCGTCTACCGCGAGACGGTCACCGCCGGAGTCACCGACCCGACCACCGGCCAACTCACCGCCGCCGCCACGGAGATGACCTGGCTCGGCGCGAGCGAAAACCCGAGTGACGTCGTCATCGTCTACGACAACGCCAACGGCACCCAGAAACCGGACGGTTCGGGCACATACGGCACCTCCGGCTCGGCCACCACGACCATCCGCACCGACGGCTTCACGGCCCGCCGGATCACCTTCGCCAACGACTGGCTGCGTGCCGACCACCCCGGGGTCACCGGCACACAGGCGGTCGCGATCAAGGTGCAGGGCGACCGCTCGGCGTTCTTCGACTGCCACTTCCTCGGCCATCAAGACACCTTGTACGCCGACTCGTTGGCCCTCGGCGTCTTCGCCCGCCAGTACTACGCGCGCTGCTACGTCGAGGGAGACGTCGACTTCGTCTTCGGGCGGGCGACCGCCGTCTACGACCACTGCCACTTCCGGACGCTCAACCGCACCGACCTGGCGGCGGCACCGTACGGCTTCGTCTTCGCGCCCTCCACGGCGGTCGCGAACCCGCGCGGATATCTGGTGACGCACAGCCGCGTGAGCAGCCAAGCCCCGGACGGCTACTACAAGTTGGCCCGTCCCTGGGTGCCCGGCTCGGACACCACCGCCCATCCGATGCTCACCGTGCGGGACACGGTGCTCGGTGCGGGGATCGACGCGGTCGCGCCGTACACCAACATGTCGGACACCTATCCCTGGCAGAGCCAGCGGTTCGCCGAGTACCGGAACACGGGCCCGGGCGCCGTGATCAGCGTGCCGGAGAACCGGCCCCAACTCACCGCCGAACAGGCCCAGTCGGCGACCCGTGAGGCGTATCTCGGCGACTGGACACCGGGGCGGAGGCGCTGAGATGGCCGTGCGCAGACGCACCCTTCTGACCGGGCTCGCCGGTGGTCTGGTGGCCGCCGGTGCCGAGCCCGCCGTAGCGCTCGACCGTCGTCGGGTCCTGCATGTCCGGCCCGGTGACTCGGTGCAGGCGGCCGTGGACGCGGTGGAGGGCGGCGGGTGGACGATCGTCGTGCACCCGGGGACGTACCGCGAGGCCGTCAACGTACCTGTGGGAGCGGGGGAGTTGACGTTGCGCGGCGCCACCCGCGACCCGCGTGACGCCGTCATCGTCTACGACAACGCCAACGGGACGCAGAAACCGGACGGTTCGGGGACGTACGGTACGGCGGGCTCCGCGACCTTCACGTCGGCGGCGCCCGGGCTGACCGTACGGGACCTCACCCTCGCCAACGACTGGCTGCGCGCGGACCACCCGGAGATCACGGGGACGCAGGCGGTGGCCGCGTATGTCACGGGTGACCGCTCGCAGTTCGCGCACGTCCGACTTCTGGCCCACCAGGACACGCTGTTCGTGGACACGTCCGCGCTGGATGCCTTCGACCGGCAGTACTTCTCCCACTGCTACATCGAGGGGGACGTCGACTTCGTCTTCGGGCGGGCGACGGCGGTCTTCGCGGACTGCCACTTCCACACCCTGCGACGGGACGTGGCCTTCACGCCCAAGGGCATGGTCTTCGCCCCGTCCACCGCCCGTGCCAATCCGCACGGCATCCTCGCGGTCCGCTCGCGGATCACCTCCGGCGCCGAGGACGCCGCGTACAAGCTGGCCCGGCCGTGGGTCCCGTCGTACGAGACGACGGCCTGGCCGTCCCTCGTCGTGCGGAACACCCGGATCGGGCCCGGCATCGACCCGGTCGCGCCCTACACGAACATGCGCGACGCCTATCCCTGGCAGTCGATGCGCTTCCACGAGTACCGCAACACGGGACCTGGCGCCGTGATCACCGTCCCGGAGAACCGGCCCCAACTCACTGCCACCGAGGCCAAGTTGCACACCCCTGCGACCTATCTCGGTGGCTGGCGTCCCTGAAGTCCCCCCATCCGCAAGTGAACGACGAAAGGACCGCACTCCTATGTCTCGTCGTACCGCTCTCACCCTCGGCACAGTCCTCGCGTTCGGCGCCGGGCTGGCCGTCCTCCCCACCCAGGCGCAGGCCGCCACGGTCGTCGTCGACACGACCGCCGAACTGACCAGCGCGATCTCAAGTGCCGCCGCCGGCACGGTCATTCAGGTGCGCGGCGGCACGTACTACCCGACGGCCACCCTCCAGTCCACGACGAACGGCACGTCGTCCTCGCCGGTCACGCTCACCGCGTACGGCTCGGAGACGGTCAAGATCGACGGTTCGTCACTGCCGTCGGGATCCTGGATCTTCAAGCTGACGGCGGACTACTGGAACGTCTCCAACCTCACCTTCCAGAACTCCCCGGACAGCGCGGTCGTCTGCCAGTCCTGCACCGGCACCAACTGGAACGACGTCAAGACCATCAACGGCGGCGACTCCGGCTTCACGCTCACCGGCGACGGCACCGTCAACAACACGGTCAAGAACCTGGACTCGTACGGCAATTACGACGCCGCGACGCACGGCGAGAACGCGGACGGGGTCGCCATCAAGTTCGGCTCCGGCAGCGGGAACCTCGTCACCGGGGCGCGGCTGTACAACAACTCCGACGACGGGATCGACTTCTGGTCCTTCTCCACGCCGGTGACCGTCGAGCACACCTGGTCCTTCGGCAACGGCGTCAACCGCTGGTCGGACTCGGCGTTCGCGGGCGACGGCAACGGCTACAAGCTGGGCGGTGACGGCGAGGTCGTCGCGCACGTCATCAACAACTCGGCGGCCTGGGGCAACGCGGGCAACGGCTTCACCGAGAACTCCAACACCGGCGCCCTCGTCATCAACCGCACCACCGCGTACGCCAACAGCAAGTGGGGCTACTACTTCGCCACCAGCTCCGCCAAACTCGGCAAGAACCTCGCGGTCGGCAACGGCAGCGGCTCGGTCACCAAGGGCTCCGCGGTCACCTCGTCCGGCAACAACTGGGACTCCGGCATCTCCACCCCGTCCTTCATCTCCACGGACGCGTCGACGACGTACAACGCCCGCTCCTCCAGCGGCACGCTCCCGTCCACGACGTTCCTGACGACGGGGAGCACGACGATCGGCGCGACGATGAACTGACCTGTGCGGTGGGCCCGGTTCGGGTGTCATGGGGCCGGGCCCCCGTCCTCGCCGTCAGCCCGTCTTGTCCGTGCTTTCCCACACCGCGAAGGACCGGGCGCCTCGGGATCCCAGTCCGCCTTGACGAATTTCATGGGCAGCCTTCGTCCGACCAGCGTGCCCGCCGCGCCCTCGATCTTCTTCTGCAACGGCTTGCAGGAGTCGTCGAACTCCTTGCCCTGTCTGTCATTGCCCCAGGGTTCGCCCAGCCGGTCGAGGGACTCACCAGCGCGGTCAGGGCCTGGCGGTCTTGATGTCGAGGACCTCGGCCGGGTCCTTGCCGTCACCCATCACGCGTTCCCCCGTTCGCAGTCGCGTCCACGACGGTTGGAGAAGTCCACCAAGGCGAGGTCAAGTGCGCCCCATACACGGGTAATTCCCCGTCCTGTGTGTTGTGTATCGATCGGATAAAGGCCCTCGCGCCTGAGGTGTGATGCGCGTAGACAGTCCCTGACCTGGTGCATCACCCATCGGAACCAGATCCGGAGATTTCATGCGGAAGTCCCTTAGAGCGGCCGCCCTCGGCGCCGCCTGTGTCGTCGCCGGTGCCGCCCTGTACGGCGGTGGCGTCGCCACCGCCGGCCAGTCGACGGCCAACTCGACGCACGAGCCGTACAACATCGGCCTGTTGACGAAGGACATCGACACCTACTATGGCACCACGCTCGACAGCAGCGGCGTGTACCAGGCCTCGGCGACCAGCCCGTACGCCAAGGACCTGGCGCGCATCGACGCGTCGGCGAAGAAGTACATCGACGAGGCCGTCCACAAGCACCACAAGGGCGCCAAGCCGGCGGTCGTCTTCGACATCGACGACACGCTGCTGCTCAGCCTCGACTACGAGAAGAAGAACAACTACGGCTACAGCTCGGCCACTTGGGCCGCGTACGTCGCCCAGGCCAACCGCCCGGAGGTCTTCGGCACCCCCGAGCTGGTCAAGTACGCCGCGTCCAAGGGCGTCACGGTCTTCTACAACTCGGGTCTGAAGGAGTCGCAGCGCACCTACGCGGTCGACAACCTGAAGAAGGTCGGCGCCGACGTCAACCTCGACGCCGACCACATGTTCCTGAAGGACGCGGACAACCCGCCGTCGTACTTGAGCAGTTGTGCGACCGCCGGCACCTGGACCTGCACCACCGTGCAGTACAAGTCCGGTACCAGGAAGCACATCGAGGACCTCGGGTACAACATCATCGCCAACTTCGGCGACCAGTACTCGGACCTCGACGGGGGCTACGCCGACAAGACGTACAAGATCCCCAACCCGACCTACTTCGTCAGCTAGTTTGTACGGGTCGTCCGTACGGGGCTGACCGACCCGAGGGTGGGCACCACCGGCTGAATCGTCCCGTCCGCCGCGAACCGCAGGCGGTCGATGGTGGTCTCCCGGTGCGTGCCGTCCCCACCAGGCTTTCCCGGCCCGTTCAGGGCGAACCGGTGATAGACGATGTACCAGTCGTCGGTCCCCGGGACGTTCACCACGGAGTGGTGGCCGGTGCCGAGGATGCCGTACTCGGGGTTCTTGGACAGAATCGTGCCCCGCTCGGTCCACGGGCCGAGCGGGGACGGTCCCGTCGCGTAGGCCACGTGGTAGTTCTCGCTGCGGGTGTCGTCCTCGGACCACATGAAGTAGTACGTGCCCTTGCGCTTCACCACGAAGGACCCCTCACGGAAGTCACCCGCCGTGATGTCCTTCACCTTCGTCGCGTCGTACGACGTCATGTCGTCGTTCAACGGCACCACGTACGCGTGCCCGTTGCCCCAGTAGAGATACGACTGCCCGTCGTCGTCCGTGAAGACGGCCGGGTCGATCATCTGGCCGCTCAGTGAACCCCCCTTCGCCACAAGGGGTTTGCCGAGGGCGTCCTTGAAGGGGCCGGCGGGGGAGTCCGCCACCGCGACCCCGATCTGCTGCTCCGCGCAGAAGTAGAAGTAGTACTTCCCGTCGCGTTCCGCGATCGCCGGCGCCCACGCGTTCTTGTCGGCCCAGGTGACATCGGGCCCCAGGTCGAGGATCACTCCATGGTCCCGCCAGTGGACCAAGTCCCTTGAGGAGTACGCCTTGAAGCTCGTCCCGCCCCAGTTCGCGTAGCCGTCGCTCGTCGGGTAGATCCAGTACTGCCCGTCGAGGTAGTGCACGTCCGGGTCAGCGGTCAGCCCCGGCAGCACGGGACTTCGCGTCGGCACCGCCTCCACCGTCCAGGTACGGCTCGTCCCGTCCGCCGCCGTGACCGTGTACGACTGCGGCTCGCGGAAGTCCCGTCGCGTACCGGAGGGCGGACTGACCTTCGCGCCCGCGCCGATCGCGAGGCTCGGCGCCAAGTGCCGTGGATCCGCGCCGGGTTGCATCGGCAGCACGACCTTCGACGCGGCCTCCGTGACAACCGCGTACCCCTCCTGTCCATTCACGGTCGCGTCCACGACCGACGTCGGTGTCGCCGGATACGCGGCCAGCAGCCGGTCGTACTCCGCCTGCGTCACCGGAAGTACCGTGCCGTGCCGGGGACTTGCGGGGAGCTGGTAGTCCGTGGAGGGGGTCCACCTGCCGGAGCCGAGGTCGGTGGTCTCGAAGGGGACGTAGCCGCGCAGCCCGTACTCGTCGACGAACAGATACCACTTCTTCTCGGTGTTGGACTTGAACACCGTCGGGCCCTCGCCGCGCTCGATCGCACCGCTGCCGATGCACTCCGAGACGAAGTCGTACGACGTGGAGGTCAGCGAGGCCGACTTCTCGCCGGTGATGAACTTCGAGCAGGGGGAGCTGGAGGACGGGTCGCGTTCGTCCTTGGTGTAGCGGTAGTAAGTGTCCTTGTACTTCACGACAGTTGAGTCGATGACGGAGTAACCGGGGTCGTCCCAGACCTTCGGGTCGCTGAAGGTGCGGAAGTCCTTCGTCGTCGCGTACATCATGCGGTTGTACGTCGAACCGGTGTGGCCGGGGTCGTCGTCGGCGTACAGCTTCGACGCCCAGAAGACGACGTACTCACCGAGCGAGTCGTCCCAATAGGCCTCCGGCGCCCAGGTGTTGCCCGCGTTGTCCGGGGCGACCTTCACCAGCCGCTGGTCGGTCCAGTGGACCAGGTCGGTCGACTCCCAGATCATCACCGACTTGCTGCCGTGCCGCTGGACGTCGTCCCAACTCCCGCTGCTGTTCCGGTACATGCGGAGGTCGGTGGCGATGAGATAGAACTTGTCGCCCTTCGGGGAGCGGATCACGAACGGATCGCGCAGCCCCTTCTCGCCGATCGTCGACGTCAGGACGGGCATGCCCTGGTTCAACTCCCGCCAGTGCAACGGGTCGTTGCCGCGGCTGAGGGCGTAGCGGATCTGCTCGCCGTCGGCGGTGCCCTCGCCCGTGAAGTAGGCGAAGAGATAGCCGGCGTACTTGGGGTGGGTCACGGGCGGTGCTCCTGAGTGCGCGGTACTGGGCGGGGCGGCGAGCAGAGCGAGAAGAAGGGTGGCCAGGGCCAGGAAGGGGAGCAGGAGGGTGCGGGCAGTGCGGGGGCGCATGGCACATCCTGTGGGGGTGTGGGGGATTCTGTTGAGTGGCTGTGCCTTCGGAGTGTCATCAGTGGGGTGCGGTGCGTCAATCGGTGCGGGTGGGGCGAGGCGGAGCGAAACTTTCGCTTCTCCTCCCGTGTCTTTTCCCGTGCGCGCGGCAACCCTTTCCGGCACGGCGGCGACCAGGAACCAGAAACGGGCCGGGGCGGCCCCTCCGGCCCGTTTCGTCCTCGTCATCCAGGAAAGGAACAAACGCCGTGCGTACGAGCACCGGACGCCACCGCAGGACCCGCACCCTCTCGATCGCCGCCGCGGTGGCCGTCGCCGCGGGGGCGGGCGGCGTCTACCTCGGCCTCAACAGCGGTGGCGCGCAAGCCGCTTCGTCGACGGTCACCGTGTCCACCACCGCCCAACTGGAGTCGGCCGTCGCCAACGCCACGGCGGGGACAGTCATCCAGGTCCGCGCCGGCACCTACACCCCCGCCGCGACCCTCAAGTCCACGGCGAACGGCACCAGTTCGGCCCGCATCACGCTGAAGGCGTACGGCACCGAGAAGGTGAAGATCGACGGCTCCAAGCTCCCCGCGGGTCAGTGGCTGGCCGGCATCTACGGCGACTACTGGACCGTCCAGAACCTCACCTTCCAGAGTTCCCCGGCACAGGGATTCGTAGCCACGTCCTCCACCGGCGGCATCTTCAAGAACCTGGTGACCGCGAACAACGGCGACTCCGGCTTCACCCTGCGCGGCGACGGCACCACCGACAACCTCGTGCAGAACCTGGACAGTTACGGCAACTACGACGCCGCCGGACACGGCCAGAACGCCGACGGCATCGCCATCAAGTTCGGCTCCGGCACCGGCAACAAGGTCACCGGCGCCCGCCTCTACAACAACTCCGACGACGGCCTCGACCTCTGGCAGTTCTCCTCGCCGATCACCATCGAGCACTCCTGGGCCTACGGCAACGGCAAGAACCGCTGGAACGACTCCGCCTTCGAGGGCAACGGCAACGGCTTCAAGCTCGGCGGCGGAGGCGCCTCGGTCGCGCACGTCGTCAACGACAACGCGGCCTGGGACAACACCCTCAACGGCTTCACCGAGAACTCCAACACCGGCGCGATCATCCTCAACCGCAACACCGCCTACGCCAACACCGAGGCCGGCTTCTTCTTCGCCACCAGCAAGTCCCGCCTCGCCCGCAACCTCGCCGTCGGCAACAAGGGGGGTTCGGACACACTGGGTTCGCGTGCGGTCTCCGCGGCGAACAACTGGGACAGCGGGGTGGCGACTCCGTCGTTCAAGTCGACGGACGCGACCGCGGCGTACGGGGCGCGGTCGTCTAGCGGGACGTTGCCGTCGACGACGTTTCTGACGACGGGGTCTACGACGATCGGCGCGACGATGAACTGACTGATGTCCGGCCACCCGATCCCCGGCCGTATGCGATCCCTTCTCGGCGACTTCTACCGGGACTTGATCACTCTTGCGCCGGACGCGTCCATCGCCCGAGAGTGGGGAGACCGCTACCGATCCGAATGGAGCCGAGCCTGATGGGCGACCTGGACGTCCGTCGCTACGGCCGTGAGGACCTGCCGGAGATCCGGCAAACGATCATCGACATTCACGCGGATGCCAAGGGCGAGCGGCCGGACGAGTTCCGCAAGAAGTTCCCCTGGTTCGTCGACCAGTGGGGCTCACGCGAGGGCTACTCCTGCGTGATCGCGTGGGACGGGGACACGGCCGCCGGGTTCGCGTATGGCGCTCCGGCGGTTGAGGGGCGGGAGTGGTGGCGCGATTACGTCGAGCCGGCGCCCGAGAAGACCTTGACCTTCGCCTACTCCGAACTGGCCATCCGCCAGGCATACCGGAAGCAGGGCATTGCCGATCTGCTGTCCCGGGCCTTGCTGGAGGAGAGGCCGGAGGACTTGGGTGTCCTCCTTGTGGACGTCGAACACCCCCGCGTCCAGGCGCTGCGGTGATGCTGGCCGAACTGCCGCTGGCGTAGGCCCAGAACGCATGGAACCGTCCTCTTTAGACCGGTGTCCAGGTTCAGTTGAGCTTTGACGGATGTGTGTCGCTTGATGCTTTCCGGTTCCTAGCCCGTTGTGCGGGGCACCGTCCGCAGGCGGTGTCCGTCGTGGCCAAAGACGTGCAGGGTGGTGTCGGTGACCTCGACGCTGACCACGGTGCGGGCTTGGACCATGCCGACCTGGACCTGCTGGCCGCAGACAGCAGACCGAGGACGGAACCGTCAAGCATCAAGTGACGTCAACGCTCGGCCCGCTGGAAGAAGATCTGGTCCACCAGTCCTCTGGAGCGGCTGAACCGGGAGGTCGAACGACGGGCCGACGTCGTCCAGGTCTTCCCCACCCTGCCGCCCTCGACCGGCTGGCCGCCGCGGTCCTGGCCGAACTCCACGACGAGTGGCAGGTCTTCGACCGCCGCGACCTCTCCGAAGCCTCCATAGCCCCCATGGCCGAACTCCTCACGACGCAACCGGCCGTGGACGATCGCCAGTTTCCGCCACAGCAGAACCCCAATCAGCTCGACCAGTGACTACACCACTCGGCTGGACACCGTCGAAAGAACGATTGAGGCGGCAACCTTTCCCCTCTGAGTGGCCACTTAGGCGTGTACCGACGAGGGCGAGCCTTGGTCAGCGGCGCTACGCCCTCTGTGTTAAGACCCTGATCGGAGCATTACGTGTCACCAGACAATCCGAGACCCGCCGAACAGCCGATGTCTCCGGGACGCACGCCCCGCCGTAGCCGGATGCGCCGGCGTCTGGTCGGGGGAGCGGTGGCGGTGCTCGCCGCCTCGGTCGGCGTCGGCGCCCTGGCGCCCAGCGCGGGCGCCGCGCCGACCGTCCGCATCCGTGTGGATGCCGGTACCTCCCTGGGCACGGTGCCCAGCAGTGGTGTCGGCCTCAACACGGGCTTCGGCGACGAGCACATGGGGGACGCCAAGGTGACATCGCTGATGAAGGCGGCGGGAGTTCGGCAGCTGCGCTACCCCGGCGGCTCCGGCGCGGACGACTACCACTGGAAGACCCACACCTCCGGCGACGGCAAGGGCTGGATCCCCTCCAACACCGACTTCGACCACTTCATGGCCACCGCGAAGAAGGTCGGCGCCCGGCCGATCCTGACCGCGAACTACGGTTCCGGCACCCCCCAGGAGGCCGCCGACTGGGTCAAGTACTCCAACGTCGACAAGGGTTACGGCGTGAAGTACTGGGAGATCGGCAACGAGGTCTACGGCAACGGGCACTACGGCAACGGCAAGGGCTGGGAAATCGACAATCACGCCGACAAGAGCCCGAGGGAGTACGGGAAGAACCTGGTCGCCTACTCGAAGGCGATGAAGGCCGTGGACCCGACGGTGAAGATCGGAGCGGTGCTCACCACCCCCGGCGGCTGGCCGGACAAGGAGAAGGCTCCCGGTGACACCGCCGACTGGAACAACACGGTGCTCTCCGTCGCGGCGAAGTCGATCGACTTCGTCATCGTCCACTGGTATCCGGGCGGCACCACCACGGCCGACCTGCTGAACACCCCCTCCCGGATCGCCGGTACCACGTCCGAGCTGCGCTCGCTGATCGCCAAGTACGCGGGCTCGCGCGCCGCTTCGGTGGAGATCGCGGTCACCGAGACCGACGGCGTCGGCTCGCCCGCCTTGACCAGCCAGGCCGCGGCCCTGTTCGCGCCGGACACCTACATGACCTGGTTCGAGCAGGGTGCCACCCACGTGGACTGGTGGAACCTGCACAACGGCACGGACCAAGCACCCACCACCGTCAACGGCCAGACCGACTACCAGGACGGGGGCATTCTCTCCGCCGGCACCTGCGCCGGGGGGAAGTGCCAACCGCCGCGCGACACAACCTTCCCCACCTACTGGGGCATCCGCTCGCTGACCGCGCTGGCGAAGCCTGGCGACACCATCGTCAAGTCGTCCTCGGGCAACTCGTCGGTCACTGTGCACGCGGTGCGGAACAGCACCGGCGGTCTGAACGTCATGCTGACCAACAAGAGCCCGCAGAACGCGGCGCAGGTGTCGCTCTCGTACGCCGGATTCACCCCGGCCGCAGGGGCGGTCACGACCGTTTCGTACGCCAAGGGAGGCACCGCCCTGACGACGGCGAAGCGGGGCACGGCGGTCGCACAGACGCTGCCGCCGTACTCGATCACGACTCTTCAGATGAAGCCCGCGTCGGGGACTGCCATAGCTGACAAGCCGACGCCCGCCGCCACACCGACCGCCCCCACGCCGGTTGTCTCCTCCTCCGGCACGATCGGCACCCGTGCGCAGGGAGGGATCGGCGCACCCGTCGGCCAGGCGACCCCGAGCAGCCCGTCTGGCGACCTGGCTTCCACCGGGGCGAGCGGCGCTGTTGTCACGTACAGCGCCTTCGGTGGCCTGCTGGTCATCGCCGCCGGCGGCCTGCTGGTGCTTCGCGGACGTCGCCGCAGGGGTCTGCACGGGAAGTGAGACCGCGTGAGTGACTGACGGCCCGGCAGCGACGCCACCCACCCGTGGCGTACGCGCCGGGCCGTCGGCCTCCGCGCCGGCGTCGGCGGTCAGAAAACAAACAAACGGCAGATCGGCTCCGGGCGCCGGCCGCGCCGATCCTCGACGTCACCTCGGCCTCTCGACCCCGTTCAGGGTGGCCGGACTCCATAGCCGCGAGCATCCGGGAGTAGTCCTTAGGCGAAGGCGCTTGAGTCTCCAGTAGGGGGAGACCTGAAGGTGGGTGCATGGACGGCGACACGCTCTACCCGATCGGTGAACTCGCTCGGCGGACCGGGCTCACGGTGAAGACCGTTCGGTTCTACTCCGATCGCGGGATCGTGGCGCCGACGGACCGCAGCCCGGCCGGCTATCGCCTGTACGGCATCGACGCTGTCGCACGCCTGGACCTCGTAAGGACGCTGCGCGAGCTGGGACTTGACCTCTCCACGATCCGCAAGGTCGTGAACCGGGAGCTCTCGCTGCCCGAGGTCGCCGCGTCGCACGCCGAAGCGCTGGCCGTGCAGATCCGCGTCCTGCGACTGCGGCACGCGGTGCTGACGGCGGTGGCCGAGCGCGGGTCCACACCTGAGGAGACGGAACTCATGCACCGGCTGGCCCAGCTCTCCGAGGAAGAGCGCCGACGTCTGATCGGCGATTTCCTCGACGCCGTATTCGGCGGGCTCGCCGATGCCGTCCCCGCATTCGCCGGGGTCATGCGCTCGATGACCCCCGAACTGCCCGACAACCCGGAGCCTGAACAGGTCCAGGCGTGGGTGGAGTTGGCCGAACTGTCCCTGGACCCCGACTTCCGCGCCTTCGTACGGCGGATGGCCGAGGATCTGGCGGCCGATCAGGTCCGGGGCGGTACGACGGGCCCGCGTCGCGACATCGCCGCAGCCGTCCGTGACCAGGTCGGGCCGGCCCTGACCGCCGGCATCGACCCGGCCTCGCCTCGGGCCGATCCGTTCGTCGCGGTGTTCACCGCGCACTACGCGCAGCTCCTCGGCCGTCCCGACGGCGTCGAGCTCCGCCACCGGCTCGCGACTCGGCTGGAGAGCGTCAACGACCCCCGCAGGGAGCGATATCTCCAACTGCTCGCGGTGGTCAACGGTTGGACGGCTCCGGAGAGCCTGGCTCCCGTCTTCGGCTGGTCCGTCCAGGCTCTGCGTGTCCGGACACCGGGGCGTACGAGTCCCTGAGATCCAAGGGACGACGCCCCCGCCGGTCGTCACCGGCGGGGGCGTCGCTCTGCTGACCGAGGGGGGCTCAGGCCAGCAGGTCAATGCAGTCGAACGACGTGCCCGGGCTGAGGAAGCCGGAGCCCGTCGAACCACTGACGGCGTTGATCTTCAGGACGTTGTACTGCGTCGCGTCCGAACTCCACGCACTGGAAGGGACGTTGAAAACGAACGTGTGGTTGTTTCCGCGGTAGGAACCCGTGGTGAGATCTCGCGTCGAGGGTTGGGTGG
>NZ_JBXVPZ010000076.1:0-2095 GCF_057961495.1 Streptomyces sp. P5F9
AGCGCCGAGCGCCGAGCGCCGAGCGCCGAGCGCCGAGCGCCGAGCGCCGAGCGCCGAGCGCCGAGCGCCGAGCGCCGAGCGCCGAGCGCCGAGCGCCGAGCGCCGAGCGCCGGCTGCTCTCCGTCTTCCGCTACGGGCCCCGCCCGACACCTTCCGCTACGGCGCCTGACTCGCGCGCTCCGCCACGGCCCCGACCCCGCCTCACGCCTTCCGATAGGTGTACGCCTCCGCGGCCGCCGCTTCCACCGCGTCCAGGTCCGCTCCCGTCGACGCTGTGACGACGGCGGCCACAGCGCCCTCGACGAACGGGGCGTCGACCAGGCGGGTGCCGGCCGGGAGTTCGTCTCCTTCGGCGAGCAGGGCCTTCACGGTGAGTACGGCGCTGCCGAGATCAGTGAGGACGGCGACCCCGGCGCCGCGGTCGACGGACGCGGCCGCCGCGGCGATGAGTTCGGAACTGGTGCCGAGCCCGCCGCCCTCGGTGCCGCCGGCGGCGGCGAGCGGTACCGAGGCGCCCGAGCCGGACAGCCCGCGCGCCAACTCGGCCACGGAGACGGCGACTTCCGCACTGTGCGACACCAGCACGATGCCCACCAGCTTCTCGTCACTCACCGGTGGCCTCCGCGGTCGCGGCTTCCTGGAGTGCGGCGATCAGCAGCGCCGAGGACGTGGCGCCCGGGTCCTGGTGTCCGATGCTCCGCTCCCCGAGGTAGCTCGCCCGGCCCTTGTGGGCCTGCAAGGGTGTGGTGGCGACGGCGCCCTCCTCGGCGGCGGCCCGCGCCGAGGCGAAGCCGTCCGGGAGCGCGTCGACCGCCGGGACGAGCGCGTCGATCATGGTCTTGTCGCCGGGCGCGGCACCGCCGAGGGTCATGACCGCGTCCACTGCCGTGCGCAGCGCGACGGCGAACTCCTCCTCGCTCACCTCGGTGGCGTCCCCGAGCGCCTTGCCGGCACGGCGCAGCAGCGTGCCGTAGAGCGGCCCCGACGCGCCGCCGACCGTCGAGATGAGCGTGCGTCCGGCGAGCATGAGGACGGCGCCCGGGGTGTCCGGTGCCTCCTTCTCCAGGGTGGCCGTCACGGCGGTGAACCCGCGTTGCAGGTTCGCGCCGTGGTCGGCGTCGCCGATGGGTGAGTCGAGGTCGGTGAGCCGTCCCGCCTCGCGGGCGACGGAGGCGGCGGTCGCCGTCATCCAACGGCGGAAGAAGTCGGCGTCGAGCACGGGATCTCCTTGCGTGGTGGGTGAGCTGACCGGGTGTGCCGCCGGGTCACATGCCCCAGCGCAGTCCCGGCGTCTTCACCGGCGCGTCCCACAGCCGCAGCAGTTCCTCGTCGATCTGGCACAGGGTGACCGAGGCCCCCGCCATGTCGAGGGACGTGACGTAGTTGCCGACCAGTGTGCGGGCGACGGCGACGCCGCGCTCGGCGAGCACGCGGTGGACCTCGGCGTTGAAGCCGTAGAGCTCAAGGAGCGGGGTCGCGCCCATGCCGTTGACCAGGACCAGGACCGGGTTGCGCGGCGACATGTCCTCAAGGATCGCGTGGACGGAGAAGTCGGCGATCTCACCGGAGGTCATCATCGCCCGCCGTTCCCGGCCCGGCTCGCCGTGGATGCCGACGCCCAACTCCAGCTCGCCCGGCGGCAGATCGAAGGTGGGGCTGCCCTTGGCGGGGGTGGTGCAGGCGCTGAGCGCGACACCGAAACTCCGCGAGTTCTCATTGACCTGCCGGGCGATCGCCGCGACCCGGTCCAACGGCTGCCCCTCGGCCGCGGCGGCCCCGGATATCTTCTCCACGAACAGCGTCGCACCGGTGCCGCGCCGCCCCGCGGTGTAGAGACTGTCGGTGACGGCGACATCGTCATTGACCAGCACCTTGGCGGTCTGGATGCCCTCGTCCTCGGCGAGCTCGGCCGCCATGTCGAAGTTGAGGACGTCCCCCGTGTAGTTCTTCACGATGAAAAGGACCCCGGCGCCACTGTCCACAGCGGCCGCGGCCCGCACCATCTGATCGGGCACCGGCGACGTGAACACCTCACCAGGACAGGCCGCCGACAACATCCCCGGCCCGACAAAACCGCCGTGCAACGGCTCATGCC
>NZ_JBXVPZ010000076.1:2105-29413 GCF_057961495.1 Streptomyces sp. P5F9
ACCGGAAACAAGCCCCACCTGCCCGGCCACGGGAGCGTCCCGCCGTACGATCACCCGGTTCTCGACGTCCACGGTCAACTCGGGATGGGCGGCCGCCATGCCTCGCAGCGCGTCCGTGACCACGGTTTCCGCGACGTTGATCAGCATCTTCATGGGTACCTCCTGGCAAGGCTGGTAAATGTGTCCCTGACCTGCGTCTTCGCTGGCCGGCGAGGGGGTGTGCCGGTTGTCGATGCTGACTTTTGTGGCGGGTCGTCAGGTCGCTGGGTTCGGTCGGGCGAGGGTGGCCGGAACGCCCCTGCGACAAGTATCGACCTTGTAGCAGCGAAGGTCACGGGCCTGGACGATGGTGGCCGTGCCAGGCTCAGCCGGCCCTGTGCGCTCAACGCCGAAGCGGCCGGCTCCCCGAGTATCACTGGCACACTGGCAGTGGTTCGCCGGCGATACGAGTGCTGACGTGTGGCACGTCCACGACCTCGTGCCTGCACCCGACACGACTGCGGGATGGTCGTACGACTACGCCGGAACGGAGTCTTTCGACGTCACGTGACACATCACCGAGCCAACTGAGACAACGCCTGAGACCCTGCCTTGGCAGACCTGTGCCCGCTGCGTTGTGGCAGGTCGGGTCTCAGGCGCGCCAATCCACTTTGAACACCCACGCGTGCCGCCCCGCCTTGCGTGCGGCTTCGGGGACGTCGATCACCAGCGCCCCGTTGCTGAGGGTCCATGTCAGGGGGCGGCCGTGGCCGAGCATGGTCACCTTGTCGCCACTGCGGATCGGGACCGGCGCTTCGACGGTGAGTTTGGCGCTCGGCTCGGCCAGGGAGTGGATGTAGAAGGCCTCGTCCGGGCGGACCGTGAACCTCAGGTCGTCGCCGAGCTGCGCCATCCGCGACCAGTACGTCGTGTCGTAGATCGCCTCGCCGTTGACGCTCAGCCAGCGGCCCGTCTCGCGCAGCCGGGTCTGCATGATCTTGGGGATCGAGCCGTCGGCCCGAGGGCCGATGTCGAGAAGGAAGTTGCCGTTCTTCGACACGATGTCGATGAGGTTGCGCACGACCTCGTCGGCCGTCATGTAGCCGTCGTCGGGGGTGGCCCGGTTGTAGCCGTAGCTGAACGGGTCGAGGCCTCGGCTGGACTCCCACTTGGCGACGACCGTGTTCTCGTACGTCGTGTACTCGGGCGTGGTGAAGTCGTGGAAGGCGATCCCCGCACGGTCGTTGACGGTCACGTCGGTCGGGCGGCGGCGGTTCTTGGCGTGGTTGAAGTACTCCGCCAGCACATGGAGGCTGTCGTTGGCGCCGCCGATGTCGCACCAGATGAGCTCGGGGTCGTAGCCGTGGATCAGTTCCAGCATCTGCGGGGCCTGATACTGCGTCACATAGTCCTTGCCCGCGGTGTATCCGGTGTACGGCACCGGCTGAAGGGTGTACGGATTGCGCGGGGCGTGACCCATCCACGGGTTGTCGGGGTTGAACCACTCCGGCATCGAGAAGTAGAGCCCGCGGTGGAGTTCGGGCGTGTGGCGGCGTGAGGCGTCGAAGAGTTCTTTGACCAGGTCCCTCTTCGGGCCCATCCTGACCGCGTTGCGGTCGGAGACCTTGGTGTCCCACAGCGCGAAGCCCTCGTGGTGCTTCGAGGTGAGCACGTGGTACTGGGCGCCCGCGTCCCGGAACAGTTCCACCCAGGCTCGCGGGTCGAACTTCTCGGCGGTGAAGCGGGGGATGAAGTCGTCGTACGCGAAGTCCTCGCCGTAGGTGTCCCGGTGGTAGGCGTACGTCGGGTTGTTCGGGTCCTGCATCTGATCCCAGTACCACTCGGCGTACTGCTTGCCGACCGGCGCCCAGGCGGGCACCGAGTAGACGCCCCAGTGGATGAAGATGCCGAACTTGGCGCCCTGGAACCAGTACGGCGCCTGGTGGCCGGCCAGGGAGGGCTCGGTGGGCCCGTAGTCGGCGACGCCGAGGGTCAACTGCTCGCGGGACACCGCGACTTGGGAGCCGCGTCCGGTCACGGTCACCGTGCCGTCCCGCACGGTGCCGGGTGTGACACCGCTGCGGATGCCGACGCGGACGCGTGCCTGTTCACCGGGGTCCAGGCGCCGGACGCGGGCGGGCTCGACCGTACGGGCACCCTGGGCGTCGACGCGTACGGACACTCCGTCGCCCGCGAGGATCGCGACCGTACCGGCGTTCACGACCGTCGCCTCGACGCTCTGCGCGCCGGACGACTCCAGCAGCGAGTTCGTGGAGTGGGCGTCGCGCAGGGCCAACGCCCGTCCCTGGGCCGCGGGTTGGAGGGAGAGCGCGAAGACGTGCAGCGAAGTCCGGCCCGCCTCGGCCGGGTTGGTGACCGGGAGGGTGAGGGCGACCGCCTCGCGCTGCGGGTCGAACCAGACCTCAGAAGTGCCGATGCCGACGCTGTGCTGGTCCTCGGTGCCGTCCGGCCGGTAGCGGTACGGGGCGGAGAGCGAGCCGCCCGCCGCGTACCAGTCGGCGCCGCCGAGGCCGGCGGTCGTGGTGGAGCCGTCGGCGTAGTGGACCGTGGCGTTGCCGGAGGCGTTGCCGTAGCTGCACGAGGTGAGGAAGACGGCCGACAGATAGCGGCCCTGGGGCAGTTCGACGCGCTGGCCCATCGCGACGACGTTGTTCTTGGCGCCCGCGGCCGAGGAGGGGAAGAGGAAGGGGATGCCGTCGACCTCGACGCGGCCGGTGGGGAGTTCCTCGCCCGGGAAGGTGTAGCCCGAGCCGTCGAAGTCACCGCCGCGCGCGGAGGCGGTGTCGATGCCGTCGTTGTCGTAGAGGCCGTCGAGCGGGACGGGGACCGGCTCGGGGACGGGGACCCACTGTCCGGCCTGGATGGGGGCGGGTTCGGCGGCCCGCGCGGCCGTCGCCAGGGTGAGCGGAAGGGTGGCCGAAACGGCGACGCCCGCCGTCGCGCCGAGGACCTGACGTCTTGGATACGTGCTCATGAGCGCCTCCAAATCATCGGATGTCTGATGATTGAGGAGAGCTGAGACGCTGTCAACGGTGCGGACAGAGGGATGAGTTGGAGAAATTCATAGGATGACAAGTAGGGCTGCTCGGCGTATGGCCTGTTCGGCCCGCAACGCCGAAGGCTGGACCGGCGGCCAGGACAGCGATCCACAGCATGACGACGATGCGTCGTTGCCGGAACGCCGGCCGGCCGATGGGGCTTCCTCGACGAACTCGCCACGGCGGGACAGCTGGACGTGTCACGTTGCGTGAACGACTCCGTCAGTCTCAGGGGCGCAGGGCAGGCCTGGGCGTAGTGGTGTGATGTCTGGTTCGCGCCGATCCGCCGACGCGGGCCCGTGGGAAGCTGACCGCCCGACGGGGTCGCGGTGGCGTTACGGCATTCCGCCGACGGGTGCGGGCTCGGGCTTTCCGAGAGGGATGTCGCGCATGCCACGCAATGGTGAGAAGAACAGCCACAATCCCGCGCAGCAGCCGCCGGCGACGGCGATCCACAAGGTGGTCCGGACGCCGAGGGCGGTGGCGAGTGCGCCGCCGACCACGCCGCCCAGCGGCAGTGTGCCCCAGGTGATCCAGCGTGCGGCGGCACTGACCCGGCCGAGCATGTCCGGTGGGCAGGCGGCCTGGCGGTAAGTGGTCAGCGAGACACCCGCGACGGTGGAGGCGAAGGTCCACGAGATCCAGCCGAAGCCGAACAGCAGCACCCACCGACCGTGCCCGGCCAGCGGGATCAGCAGGCCGGGCAGGGACAGCACGGTCATCGAGATCCAGCTGATCCTCGCCGAGCCGACCTTCCGGGCGAGGTACCGTGCCGCCACGCCGCCGGCCACCCCGCCGACGGCCCCGAGCGCCAGCAGCAGCCCAACCCGGGCGGGACGCAGATGCAGCGTGCGGATCAGGAACACCGGGCCGAGGGTCTCCACCATGATGACGAAGAAGTTGGCTGTGCCGTTGAAGGCCACCGAGTTCCGCAGGATGGGGTCGCGGGTGACATAGGCGAGCCCTTCACGGATCTGCGCCCACAGCCTGGGCCGCCGGTCGGCTTCGGCCGAGGGCCGGCGTCGCTCGCGGCGGGTACGGATAGCCGTCAGCGAGCCCGCCGACAGCGCGAAGGAGAGGGCGTCGGCGGCCATCGCCCCCGCGGCGCCGACCAGCGCCACCAGCCCCGCGCCCAGACTGGGCCCGGCAATTTGCGCGACCGACTGGGAGACGGCGACCTTGCCGTTGCCGTCCATGAGCTGGTTACGGTCGAGCAGCACCGGCAGATAACTCTGGTAGGCCACCGAGAAGAACACGGAGAAGACGCTGGAGACCAGCGCGACGGCGTAGAGCTGGGCGAGCGTCAGCGCCCCGACTGCGTGCGCCAGCGGCACCGAGCCGATCACCAGGAACAGCGCGAGGTTGCACCAGATCATCAGCCGGAGCTTGGGGACCCGGTCCACTATGGCCCCGGCCGGCAGTGCCACCAGCAGATACGCACTCGTCTCCGCAGCCGACAACAAGCCTACCTGGAAGGCGGAGGCCTCCAACAGCACGACGGCGACCAACGGCAGGGCGAGGACGGTGACTTGCGACCCCATCTCACTGACCGTCTGCCCACCCCATAAGAGTCGGAAGTCGCGATGATGCCAGATCGAGGGATGTTTTCTGTTGTCATCAGGCACCCGCCCGATAGTGGCATCAGCCATGAACTCATGTCCATGCCAGGGCGTCGGCGTTGGCGTGTGATGTCCACCCCGCCGCGGCCACTGCTGATGATCGCCGGCTCCCATGCGGACACCCGATACTTCAGCGAGGACGCCGTGCTGATGGACTTCTACGCCGAGCACCTCTGATCCGAACGGATCGCGAGAGCCGGCGCGGCAAAAGGCGAACGCGGCCCTTGGCGCTGGTGGCCGGCCCCGGGACGATCACGACCGGGGGCGCGTTCGTGCGACGTCGCTCCGGGGACGACGTCGGGCCTGGTGAGCCGGACACCTGTCGACGGGAGTTGCACGGTCGCACGAAGTAACTCAGCCGAATCTGGTTCGGAGCAGCCCGGCTCGCCGACGATGGCGGCGTTCGCGGCGTTCGGTTCGTTCTCGACGCTGCTGCTGTGCCAACGCGCCCCTCCTCCGCCTCACCACATAGGAAACCGTCTGAGACCGAGCGGGAATTGGAGGGCAGGCGTCGCCCGGCGGCGACGAACGACGGGGGCTGTTATCCGCCTGCCCCACCGGTTGCGGTCATGCTCTAATCGCCCGATGACGAAGGTCGAATCACAGCTGGTACGACGTTGGCTGGACGGCTGGACCGTGGCCCGTTCCCTGCCCGAGGCCGAGCCGGTCGAGCCCGCCGGGGACGGCCTGCGGTCCGAGTGCGACCAGCCCGGCCGGGAGGTCGAGGTGTTCGCGCTGCGTGCGGACGAGGAGCCCGAGTCCCTGGCACGGCTGGCGGCAGCCGTCGCCGCCGCGCGGCAGACCACCTGGCTCACGGTGCCTACGCTGCGCCCGGACACCGTCGAATCCGTCGTCGGCGCCGCCGGACTGGAGTTGCTCCGCCGGTCCGAGTGGTTGATGACGACGAACCTGACCGAACACCCGCAGCACAAGCCCGCCGCGCCGTATGAGCGCGAGGTGTGCACGGAGGGACCAGTCACGGTCGTCTCCCTCCGTGGCCCGTCCGGAGAGGTGGCGGCGCGCGGCACCATCGCCGTGGTCGGTACCGATGCGATCGCCGATCGTATCGAGACGGAGGAGGCGCACCGCCGACGCGGCCTGGGCCGCGCCATGATGAGCGCTCTGGTGGAGGCCGCCGTGTCCCAGGGCGCCCGTACCGGCCTTCTCATCGCCAGTGAGGAAGGCCAGCGCCTCTACTCCGCCCTCGGCTGGCACCACGAAGCCGACGTGCTGATCGCCCGGGGACCGGTGGTTCCCTCCACCTGTTAGGACGTGTCTCCTTGCGCGGAGGCCCATGCAAGACCTACCGGAAGATGGATCGCGTGAGGCGTCGGCCGGCGGGGCGGCCGTCCCAGTGGCAGAAGTCCACGGCGCCGCCGCTCTTCTCTGTGCAGCGCCGGAGCTAGCCGTAGTAGTTCATCTACGAGTGCGTACGCGCGACGACCCAGGAACTGCCCGCAGTCGTCATCAGCCTGCCTCGGTCCCGAGAGGGCGGAATGGGGCTCGGCTCTCCCCATCGACTCGACACCGAGGCTGAGCCGCCCTCCCAGGGCGATCGATGACCGGTGGTCGCCGGCATTCCGCAGCTCCTTTCCAGGCGTTCAACAGGGCCGGCCGCGGCCCGGAAACCGAACACCGGGGAAGATCACTGATCACGTAGCCTCTCCTGGCACGCACACGACAAGGGGAGGACCATGAGAGGGAGAACGGCCTGGGCCGCGGCCGGCGCAGCGGCGGCTCTGGTGCTGACGACGGCCACCGGGGCGCACGCGGAGGGGCGGGGCGACGTCCGGGTGGTGAAGACCGTCGTCAACGGCGGCGGCAACGTCATCGTGGGTACGGCGAAGACGATCCGCTACCCGGTCGACATCACGATCAAGGACAACTCGGGGGTGAAGGGGCTCACGGACGTCAGCACCTTCAACAAGTCGAGCGCCTACACCTTCGCGACCTGGAACGACGACTCGTCCTGCACGAAGAAGAGCGCGACGACCTCGGTGTGCCGGGCCACGCTGACCATCGATCCCGCCTGGATCGCCGACAGCGACGACATCGACACCAACAAGGTCGCGGGCGTCTGGCAGGTCAACGCCACGGTCAAGGCGAAGGACGGCGACTACTGGATCTCCGACCACATCGCCGAGTACAAGGTCAAGCGGGCCGCCCAGCTGACCACCGTGATCGCACCCGAGAAGGTCGCCAAGGGCTCCAAGGCGACCGTCACCGGCAAGCTGTCGCGGGCCAACTGGGAAGACCGCAAGTACCACGGGTTCACCGGGCAGCAGGTCAGGCTCCAGTTCAAGAAAAGGGGCGCCGCCCACTACGGCACGGTCAAGACCGTGACGACGAACAGCACCGGGAACCTGACCACCAAGGTGACGGTCACCTCGGCAGGCAGCTGGCGCTGGTACTTCCCCGGCACCACGACCACCTCGCTGAAGGCGTCGGCCGGAGACACCCTCAATCTGAAGTAGGAGTAGTCGGCAGACGGCGCCCAAGAAGTCCTCAGTTCTCCTTGGCGACCACGTAGCCAACTCATGCACGTAGCCAACTCATCGTCGGTGTGACGACGATGAGTTGGCCATCGTCCCCGTCGGAAGGCAACCAGGGCCCGGGCGCGTCGGGCCGGTCGCGGGGTCAGCAGACCAGGGACCGGCTCAGCGGGCCCGAGCGCAGATGGCGGCCCCGGGGTTCGGGGTCCGTCAGCCGGCCCGCGTCGACGACGGGACGGCCGCCCACCACGACGGTCTCCGGCCAGCCGGTGACCGGCATGCCCTCGTACGGCGTGTAGTCCGTGGCCATGTGCAGGCCGGTGCTGCGGACGGTCCGGGTGGCCGTCGGATTCCAGATCGCCAGGTCCGCGTCCGAGCCGGGTGCGATGACTCCTTTGCGGGGGTAGAGGCCGTTGAGCCGGGCCGGGTTGGCACACATCAACTCGACGAAGCGGCCCACCGGCAGCCCGCCCTTGACCACCAGCTCGCTGAAGATCACCGGCATGCGCGTCTCAACTCCCGGCAGGCCGTTGGGCATTGCCCGTACGTCGTGGCTCACCGACTCCTTCTGGGCCGTGTCGTAGCAGCAGTGGTCGCTGCCGATCGTCGCCACCTGGCCCATGAGCAGCCGTGAGCGCAGTCCGGCGACCGTGCCGGCGTCCCGCAACGGCGGGCAGCACACGAAGCGTTCGGGGTGCGGGCCCGCGTACGCGGTGTCGTCCAGGACCAGGTGGTGGGCCACCGTCTCCGTGAACGCCCGCACTCCCCGGCCGCGAGCACGGGCCACCAGGTCGACCGCCTCGGGTGTCGACTGGTGGACGAAGTACACCGGGGCCGACACCGACTCCGCGATGGCGAGGATCTCGGCGACCGACGCGTTCTCGGCCAACTCCGGCCGCGTACCCGCGTGATGGGACGCGCTGATCGAGCCGGCCGCCTCGCCGCGCTCCTGCGTGTCCGCGATGATGTGGTCGGCCTCGCAGTGGATGACCACCATGCCGCCCAGGTCCCGCAGCGTGGTCATCACGTTCAGGATGGTCTTCTCGTCGGCCATGGTCTCGCCGCGGTACGTGGTGAACATCTTCACCGTGACGATGCCGTCGCAGGCCATCGACCGCAGCTGTTCCGGCACGGTGTCGTCCCACTCGACCACGCACCCGTGCAGGGCGCTGTCGCACAACCCCTGTGCCGCCTTGGCGCGTTGGGCCGCGGCGACGTCGGCCGGGTTCTCGCCGGGGCGCGGGATGGCGAAGTCCACGATCGTGGTCGTACCGCCGAAGACGGCAGCCGTGGTGGCCTGGCGGTAGTCGTCGAGGGAGGTGAAGTCCCCCGAGGTGAAGCCGACATGGCAGTGCGGGTCCACGCCACCGGGCAGCACGAGACGTCCGGAGGCGTCCAACTCGGCGGTGCCGGGGGCCTGTTGGGCGCGATACGCGCCCGGCTCCACCACCCCGAGCACCTTGCCGCCGCCCACCAGGACGTCTGCGGCGCCCTGCCAGTCGGCGTTGACCACGGTGCCGCCCCGGACGACGAGGTCGACGGGTTCGATCGATGAGGGGTGGGACATGGCGAACCTCCAGCGAGGACGAGGTGTCAGAGAGTGGCGAGGTAGGCGTGCCAGCCGCCGTGAGCCGTGATGTCGACGACTCCGGGAGCCGTGAGTGCGGAGGCGCGCATGCGCATCGAGAAGGAGCCCGAGCCGTCCGCCAGGGCGATCACGCCCAGTTCGAGTTCCACGGGCTCCTCGGGCAGCAGCCGTTCGCGCAGCACCTCGTAACTGACCTCGTACACCTCGCCGTTGATCGCCGCGCCGCCCTCCGTGACGGGGTGCAGGCCGGGGAACTCGTCGCGCACGGAGAAGAACTGATACGTGGCTGCCGTGCGGGCGGGGCCGAGCAGGCGGGCGTCACTGAGCGCGTGGTTGAGGGTGCCTCCGGACATCGCCTGGCCGTTGACGAACATCTTCAGGGTCATGGGGGAGTGCCTTTCAAGGTGATACGGCAGTGGTGGCGTCGTCGTAGAGCAGGCGGCCGGGGCCGAGGTCGTCCACCGGGTCGGCCGGGTGCTCCCCGGCGATCTGGCGGGCCAGCGTGTCGCCCCACACCGGGGCCAGGGTGAAGGCGTAGGTGCCGCCCGCGACGAAGAAGCCGGGGTGGCCCGGGACTTCACCGATCACCGGCATCTCGTCCGGGGTCGCGGCCAGCGGTCCTGCCCACATGCGCAGCAGCCGCAGATCGCCGAGGAACGGCAGGATGCGCCCGGCCTGGGCGAGATTGCCGGCCATGCTGGGCACGCTGACGGTGCTGCGCCCTTCCATGTCGAGCCTCGCCGCGGGCCAGCCGCCGCCGATCAGCAGGTTGCCGGCGCTGACCTGCTTGACCGACATGCCCTCGCCGATGTGCTGGACGAGGTGGTGCATGACCGGCGGGACCCGCACGGTCACGTGCATCTGGATCGCGACCGGGGACATCCGGATCCCCACCCCGGCGAGTGCCGAGATCCCGGTGATCCACGGCCCGGCCACGTTGACGACCACGGGCGCGGTCCAACTCCGGTCGCCCGAAAGCACCTTGTAGTCGTCGCCGACCCGCTGGATTCCGGTCACCGGAGTGAAGGCGTGCAGCTCGGCGCCGAGGCGGCGGGCCGCGGCCAGATAGGCGGGGGTGATCAGGAGCGGGTTGGCGTAGCCGTCGAGCCGGCACCAACTGGCCGCACGTACACGGCTGGAGAGCAGCGGCAGCTGCTTGCGGGCCTCGTCGCCGGTGAGCACCTCGGTGGGGATACCCGCCCGCCGCTCCCACTCGTGCTTCTCCCTCAACTCCTCTTCCTGTACGGCGGTTTCGGCGACCATGAAGCCGCCGCCGCGCCGCAACTCCACGTCAGCGCCGAGCCGTTCCTCGATCTGCGACCAGTGGTCGGACGCCCGGCGTTGCAGGGGCAGCAGACGGGCGCTGTCGACCGGGACCTCCTGGCCCGGGCGGCGGGTGTGGATGGCCTGGATGTGGAGGTTGCCCGCGGTCGTCCCGGAGCCCTCGCGGTTGGGCGCGCCGCGTTCCAACACCACGACCCGGTAACCGCGTTCGGCGAGGTGGAAGGCGGCACTGGCGCCGAGGATACCGGCGCCGATGACGACGACATCGGGCCGGGTCACGGGACTTCCTGCCCTTCGACCGTCGCGGCCATGGGCAGCGGCCGTATCGGCATCCGGGCCGCGAAGCACTCCGCCACACCGTCGCCCCGCCCGGCCAACGCCGCGACGATGTGGCCGCATTCGCGTCCCTGGCAGGGACCCATGCCGGCGCGGGTGGCGGCCTTGGTGCCGTGCAGGTCGTTCCAGCCGGTCGCGGCCGCCTGCCGGATCTCGCCGGCGCTGACGCCCTCGCAGCGGCAGACCTGGGTGGCGTCGGGGATGTCGGCCATGGCCGGCAACGGGTAGAGCCGGTCGGCCAGTTCGGCGAATCGGTCCAGGGCGCGGGCCCGGCGGCGGAGGCCGGACAGCCGCACGGGTGCGCGTTCGGGTGTCAGGCGGCGCAGGATCGCGTGGGCGGCGAGCTGCCCTCGTACGCCGGCCGCGTGCACGCCCGCGATACCGGCACAGTCCCCGGCGACGTACAGGCCGTCCACCGAGGTCGCGCCGTCCGCGTCCACGACCGGGAGTTGTTCCGTGCCGGTGGGGTCGGCCCGGGTGTCGCAGCCCAACAGCCGGGGCAGCTCGGTGCTGGGGCGGAAGCCGAAGCCCACGCACAGCGCGTCGGTCTCCAACTGCCGTACGCCGCCGTCCTCTTGGCCGATGTCCACGGCGGTGACCTGGGTGTCGCCGTGCGCGGCGAGCACGCGGGCGCCCTGTTCGACGCGTACGCCGTGCCGGGCGAGGGTGAGCAGATAGCGGGCCGCCTCCGCGAGCCGGGCGGGCTGTCGCAGCGCGTCGCCGATCACCGAAGCGCGGGGGCGGTAGGGGTGGTTGAGCTCGACCAGCGCCTCGATCCGGGCGCCCACCTCCAGCAGCGCGCACGCGACCGGCAGCAGGAACGGACCGGTCCCGGCCAGCACGACCCGTCGGCCCACGGGAACCCGGTCCATGGTGGCCAGGTGCAGGGCGAACCCGGGGGTGACCACGCCCGGCAGCGTCCAGCCCGGGAAGGGCAGGGAGCGTTCGTAGGCGCCGGTGGCGGCGAGTGTGGCCCGGGTGCTGATGCGGCCGAGGGCGCCGGTGCGGACGTCGGAGGTGAAGAGGGTGCGGCCCGCGTTCTCGGCGCCCCAGGCCAGGGTGCCGGTGCGGACGACGACCCCGGCGGCCCGCACCTGGCCGATCAGTTCGGTGCCGCGCGGGCGGAAGTCGCCGAAGGCGGCGGTGAGTTGCTGGGCCCGGCGCTTGTAGTACTGACCGCCCAGGGTGTCGGACTCGTCGAGCAGGACGACGCTCAGCCCGCCCCGGGCCAGGATCAGCGCCGCGTGCAGTCCCGCAGGCCCGCCCCCGATGACCGCGACGTCCGCCTCCGACTCCGACTCCGCCATGACGTCAGCCATGGGCGGCCGTCGGCAAGGGCTCGGTGTGGGTGCGGATGTCCATGCCGTCGGTGACGTGCGTGGTGCAACTCCGGGAGCCGGGGCGGCCGTTGATGGTCACCTCGCACTCCAGGCAGACGCCCATCCCGCAGAAGGGGCCGCGCAACTGGCCGTTGACCGGGTTGCGGCGCAGCGGCCAGATACCGGCCGTGACCAGAGCGGCGCTGACGGACTGGCCCGCCCAGGCATGGCAGGGGATGCCATCGATGGTCAAGGCGACTGTCTGCGGTGGGGAGTTGGTGCTCATGGCTGTGCTCGCAGGGCTCAAGAGGGATGGGGGGTTCACAGGACGCGGTCCAGGAACTGGCGGGTGCGTGCGTGTTCCGGCGCGGAGAAGAAGAGGTCCGGGGACTTGTCCTCCACCACCAGGCCGTCGGCGATGAACGCCACCCGGTCGGCCGCCGCCCGGGCGAAGCCCATCTCATGGCTCACGACGATCATGGTCATGCCTTCCTCGCGGAGCCGGACCATGACGTCGAGGACCTCGCCGACCATCTCCGGGTCGAGTGCCGAGGTGGGTTCGTCGAAGAGCAGCAGCTCCGGGCGCATCGCCAGGGCGCGGGCGATCGCCACCCGCTGCTGCTGGCCGCCGGAGAGCTGGGAGGGGTAGGAACCGGTCTTGTCGGCGAGTCCCACCATGGCCAGCAACTCGCCTGCCGCGAGGCGTGCTTCTGACTTGGACGCACCGTTCACGTGCACCGGACCGGACGCCACGTTGTCCAGCGCGGTCATGTTCGGGAACAGGTTGAACTGCTGGAACACCATGCCGGTACGCCGACGCTGAACGGCGATCCGCCGCTCCCGCAGGGCTAGTTGGCGTCCGCCCCGCTCGCCGTAGCCGATGCGCTCGCCGCAGATGCTGACGGTGCCCGAGTCGGGGGTCTCCAGGTGGTTGAGGGTGCGCAGGAACGTGCTCTTGCCGCCGCCCGAAGGGCCCAGGACGAGCACGACTTCCCCTTGCCGGACCGTCAGGTCGATGCCTTTGAGGACCTCGACTCCGCCGTAGGACTTGCGTACTTGGCGCGCTTCAACGACCGTCTCGATGGTCATCGGGTCTCCATTTCGAGTGCCGGTACGGCGGCGGCGGTCTTGACGCGACGGCCTTCGCTCGGCCCGGTCTGGTGGCCGCGGCCGACCCGGATCTCCAGCCACCGCTGGACCAGTCCCCACAGGGTGGTCATCGCCAGGTAGTACAGGGCCGCCGCGGTGAGGCCCTCCAGGACCCGGAAGTTGGTCTGGACGGCGAACTGCGTGCGGCGCAGCAGCTCTTCGACGGAGATCACCGAGACGAGCGTGGTCGTCTTGAGCAGTCCGTTGAAGCTGTTGCCGAGCGGCGGGACCATCACCCGCAGCGCCTGCGGCATGACCACCACCCGGAACACCTTCCAGGGCGGCATGCCCAGCGCGCGGGCGGCCTCGGACTGGCCGCGCGGGACCGACATGACCCCGGCGCGGACGATCTCCGAGAGATACGCCGCCTCGTTGAGGACCAGGCCGGTCAGGGCCGCGCTGATCACGCCGAGGCGCAGGCCCAGTTGGGGCAACCCCGTGTAGATGATGACCAGTTGGACCAGCAGAGGGGTGCCCCGCATCAGCCACACGTAGAAGCCCGTGACCAGCCGGACCGGCCGGAACCGGGACGCTCTGCCGACCGCGACGAGCACGGCGAGCGGCAGGGCGAGCGCCATGCTGACCGCGGTCAGCCAGATCGTCGTCCAGGCTCCCTGGACGAGCTGGGGATCGGTGAGGAAGTCGAAGAAGGCATCCCAGGACCACATGGCTCTCGCCCTTCGCTGGTTACGTGGCGCGGATCGGGTTACTTCGCGCTGATCGCGCCGGTGGTCACCTTGGGGTCGCCGGTGTAGGCCGTGACGCCGTACTTCTTGAACAACGTGGCCAAGTACCCGTTGCTGCGAAGGGTGTTGAGCGCGTCCGCGACCGCGTCGGCGGGCTTCTGCTTGCCGAAGCCGAGGGCCAGCGGGGCCGGGTTCATGCCCTTGACCGCCGTCTCGAAGCGGCCGTCCTTCTGGTAGTAGCTGGTGACCGCCTCGACGATGGCCACGCCCTCGACCTGGCCCGCGGACAGTGCCTGGTAAGCGTCGGCGGTGGTGGTGAAGGTGCGGACGGTGACCTGCTTCTTGCCGGCCGCCTTGAGTTCCTTGTTGAGGGCGGTGAGGGTGTCGAACTCGTAGCCGGGCGCTTCCACGGCGATGGTCTTGCCGGAGAGGCCGTCCTCGGAGGTGATCTTCTTCGGGTTGCCCTTGGCGACGGAGATGGAGACGCCCTGGACCTCGTAGGGGACGAGCTTGACGGTCTTGGCGCGTTCCGGTGTGTAGAACATGCCGGTGTCGATCATGTCCCAGCGGCCGGACTGCACACCGGGGATCTGCGCGTCGAAGGGGATGTTGACGAACTTCGGGGTGAGACACAGGAGTTTGGCTATCTCGTCGCCGAGGTCCACCCGCATGCCGACGATCTTGTTCGAGGAGTCCAGGTACTGCATGGGCGGCAGGGTCGCGTTGGTGGAGATCGTCAGTGTGCCCGCGGTGACCAGGTCCGCCTTGCCCACCTTGGGCGTACAGCCGGTCGGGGCCGCGGCGGCGGACGACGAGGACGAGTCCCCGCTGCCGCAGGCCGTCAAGGTCAGAAGCAGGGCGGCTGCGGAGGAGGCCGCGATGAGAAGTCTGCGCACGGTCGGTTCACCTTTTTCCGGTGCTGGTGGAACAGGGGTGCAGCCCGGCCTCGTCGAGCGCCTCGGACAGGCCGAGCAGCGCGGACGGGTCCTCCAGGGGGAGCAGCGGGGGGCGTACATGCCCTCCGGGCTGCCCGAGCAGCCGCATGGCGGCTTTGAGCTGCGAGGTGGGTGAGGCGAACCGTGAGCTGTAGTCGTCGTTGACGAGCAGGTTCACAAGCCGTTCGTAACGTGCGGACCAGTCCCGGGCCCGGTCGAGGTCACCGGCCCAGTAGGCCTCGTAGAAGGGGACGGCGAAGCGGGCGCCGAGGCCGCCGCCGTCGATGTTCCCGGCGCCGCCGAACTCGGCCATGACGGCCATGCCCCGGCGGTGGATGAAGCGGCCGAAGACCTGGACCTTGCCGGCCAGGGCGGCACAGGTGTCCGCGACCTTCAGCTCGTCGCCGGAGCTGTCCTTGACGGCCACCACGGTGTCCAGCTCGGCCAGCCCGGCGAGGGTTTCGACCGTGATGTCGACAGCGGTGCCGCGCGGCCAGTTGTAGACCATGAGCGGCAGGTCGACCGCCCCGGCGAGGGTGGCGTAGAAGGCGTGGATCTCGTCCTGGCTCGGATGGACGTACGGCGGCGGGGTGGTGAGGATGCCGTCGGCGCCGATCGAGCGGGCGTGCTCGCCGTAGCGGGCGGACTCGGCCGCGGTGTACGCGCCGCAGCCGATCACCACCGGTATCTGGCCGGAGAGTTCGGCGACCGCGATCTCGGCCACCCGGCGGCGCTCCTCGGGGGTCTGGGAGAACCACTCGCCGGTCGTGCCGTTCACCAGGACTCCGTGCACGCCGTGCTCCGCGTACAGCGCGAGCAGTCCGCGCCAGGCGTCCTCGTCGAGGGAGCCGTCGGCGGCGAAGGGGGTGGGGGCGGCAGGCCAGTAGCCGCGCCAGGAGGCGGCGACCGAGGTGTTCATGGTGAGCTCCGATCGAGTGTCAGCCCCGGCAGGACGTCACCTGGTGGGACCACTCTGTGGGATCGATTGCACAGCACCGTGACACCGGCCGGAGGGGACGGTCAACCTCGTTCTGGCCGGAAACTGCTGGCGAAACGCATTGTTTACGCCACCGACTCGGCCACGTCTGACATGATGGCGATCACGGCTCGGCGCGTGAGGAGAGCCGTATGGGATCGATTTCACGATCGGGGGTGGGCCGGTGGCCGTCACCTTGGACCAGGTGGCCGAGGCGGCAGGGGTCTCCAAGAGCACGGCCTCGCGGGTGCTCAGCGGTTCCAGCCGGGTCAGTGCGCAGACGAAGCGCGCGGTGCAGTCCGCGGCGGAACGCCTCGGCTACCGCCCCAACCGGATCGCCAGCGGACTGCGCACCAGGCGCAGCAACCTCGTCGGACTGGTCATAACGAATCTGGTGAACGCGTCGTTCCACCGCATCACCGAGGTGCTCCAGCAGCGGCTGGACGAACGCGGCTACCAGGTGCTGCTGTGCGTCACCGACTCGGACCCGGCGCGCGAACGCCGTTACCTGGACATGCTGTTGGACCATCGCGTCGACGGCCTGATCATCGTGGGCACCGGCGACAACACCGCGACGGTCCGGGAGGTGAGCGCGGCCGGCATCCCCGTGGTCAACCTGATGCGCACACCCGACAGCGCGCCCGGCGACTCCGTGATGGCCAGCGACCGCGACGGCGCCGAACTGGCCGTCCGTCATCTGCTCGACCTCGGGCACCGGAACATCGCCTTCATCGGCGGCCCGCCCCACGTCGACTCCGGGCGCGACCGCTACGCGGGGTTCGCCGCGGCCCTGGCCACCGCCGGACTCGAACCCGATCCCGCTCTGTGCGCACGCGGCCCGTACACCGTGCCGTTCGGTGCGGAGGCGGTCATGCGGCTGATGGCGGCGGGCAACACACCCACCGCGCTGTACAGCGCCAACCACGAAGCGACGTTCGGGGTGCTCGGAGGCCTGGTGCAGCTCGGGGTCCGGGTGCCGGAGCAGCTCTCTCTCGTGTGCCACGAGGAGGCCCCCTGGTTCCCGTACTGGCACCCGCCGATCACCGTCGTCGACAACGGAGCCCGCGACCTCGGCGAACTCGCCGCGGAGCAACTGCTGCGCCGCATCGACAGCCGCCCCGACAACGGCGGCCCCGGCCCGGAGGGCGCCGGCCGGCTGATCCGTGTCGGCTCGCGGCTGGTGGTGCGCGAGTCGACCACGGCGCCGCGCCGGCCGGAGTAAGGGCCGGGGCTTGGATCAGCCGCTCTGTCGGCTCCTGTGGTACTGCCCCTGCCCGGCAACGGCCCGCACTGTCAGGGCTGTTGGGCGACTCGCGGTCACGACGGCGCGGGTGAGTCGTCCGTCGGCCCGGCCGTGTCGCGCAGCGCGTGGAGGAGGGCGGCGGCCGCGGGGATGCGCAGGGTGTCCGGCCAGAGCAGGGCGAAGACGCGGCGGACCGGGCAGTCGGTGAGCGAGCGGGCAGCCTGCGCGTCACGACCACGCGGGCGGCTCTGCGCAGCGGTCCGGCACCCTCGACTACGCTGGCACATGTCAACCGTCGCTGACCTATGGAGGGGGCGAACACAGGTGCCCGCAGACCTGGCGTTCGACGCGCTCGCCGACCCCGTACGCCGCCAGATTCTGGGCGTGCTGGCCGAGCGCGAGGAGTGCACCGTGGGGGAGCTTGCGGAGCGGATCACCAGCATCGGCCGTACCGGAGTCTCCAGCCACCTGCGTGTCCTGCGCGCCGCCGGTCTGGTGACCGAGCGGAAGGCGGGCCGGTTCCGGCACTACTCGATCGACCCGGCAGGACCCGCGCGTGACGTCATCGCGACGCTCCAGGCGCTGTTCCAGGGAGCGCTCGCCGACGCCGGGCGCGCCGCCACCGCGACGGAGGCCGCGGCCGCCGACCCCGACGTCCAGGACAGCCGGTCCGCCTGATGAGGTGACGTGATGGCCGCACTCCTGCTGCCCGCCGAGGAATGGACCGCCGCATCGCCGGCCGCGACGTTCGGCCTGTTCGGCGCGGGCACGGGTGCGGGCTGGGTCTTCGACGCCGTGTGCGACCGGGTCGCGGCGGGCGCCGTGGTGCGGATGGGCGCTCCGCTCGGCGGCCCGGTATCCGACATGGTGGAGATCATCGGCCGGATCAGCGAGGTACGGCCGCCGTCGCCGGCACGCGGGAACGTACGCGGCCACGCCGGACAGGGCGGACGTATCGAGATCGTGCACGACCAGCCCTGGCGGGGCCGGATCAAGCTGCGGTTCGACGCCGACCGAGGCGGGACGAGGGTCCGGCTGTTCGCCGAGCTCGACGAGGCCGGGCTGGAATGGCTGATGCGCCGCCGCGGCCTGCCTGCCGGTCGCGGGTCCGCGCCGAATCCGAATGCGCGGCTCGGTCTGCTGAACAGCAAGTCGGGCCTGGGGAGCATGTTCGGGGCCGCGACGGACCACATGGCCATGCTCGCCGTCGAGGAGATCAACGCGGAGGGCGGGGTGCGGGGCCGACCGGTGGAACTGGTGGTCGGCGACGACGCCTCGGACCCGGCGGTCGGCGTCGCCGAGGCCCGCCGACTGGTCCGGGCCGGCTGCCGGACGATCCTCGTCGCCACGACCTCCGCCACCTACTTCGCGGTCTCGCGCGCCCTCGCCGGAACCGAAGTGCTCCTGATTCAGCCCCACATGAACGAGGGTGGCGGCACAGGCCCGCTGCGCGTCCAGCTCGGCGAGCACCACGAGGACCAACTGGCGGCGGCAGTGGGCCCGTTGATGCGGGCGGCCGGCGGAAAGCGCTGGTTCCTGGCCGGCAACGACTACTGCTGGCCGCGCAGCACGCACGCGGCCGCCCGTCGCATCCTGCCGCGATCGGGCGCACGGGTGGTGGGGGAGCGGTACGCCGCCCTGGGCACCCGTGACTTCACGCGGGTCATCGAGGCGGTGACGGCTTCGGGCGCGGACATCGTCCTGTCCACGTTCGTCGGCGCGGACGCCGCCGCGTTCGAGCGGCAGTGCCATGCGACGGGCCTGCGCGAGCAGTGCGTCACGCTCGCACCGGCCATGGACGAGTCGACCCTTGAGCATGTCGGAGCCGACGCGGCGCCCGGCCTGTACGCCGTCTCCGGTTACGTCGAGCAGCTGGCGTCGCCCGGCAACACCGTACTGCTGCACCGCTATCGGGAGGCGTACGGCCGCTGGGCCCCGCCGCTGTCGACCCTGAGCGAGTCGGTGTTCGAGGCGGCGCACATCTGGTGGTCCGCCGCGCGCCGGGTGGGCGCGGACGAACCGCGGCTGATCGCCGAGGCGATGCGCTCAGGCAGGTTCCAACTCCCGCGCGGCACTGTCACGTTGGACGACAACGGCCGGGTCACCCAGGACCTCTTCGTCGCCGAGGCGACCGCCACCGGACTGCGACCGGTCTCGCTGTAGCCCAGCCGTTCTGGTCAGCTCGACCCGGGTGGCCCGGTCGGTCTGGTTAACCGCGAAGTTACGTCAATAAGTATTGACCTATTGGCGCGATGTTCTAGGTTGATGGGTGTCCAGCTGAAAAGGAGTCGTCCCTTGTCCTCACTCCCCGCACCTGACGCCGCCCGTCTCGCGGCGATCGACAAGCACTTCCACTTCGGCCTGTCCGCCGAGGAGTTGGAGGAGTACGCACCCGCCGTGGCGGGCTCTCTCGCAGCCTCGGAGGCGGTCGAGCGACTCTACGAGCGCGCGGCTCCCACCACCCCGGACCGGGCTTGGACGTCACCCGCTTCCGACGAGAACCGGCTCGGCGCCTGGTACGTGAAGACCTCGGTCAACGAGTCCGCCGAAGGCCAACTGGCCGGTCGTACGGTCGCGGTGAAGGACAACATCGCCGTCGCGGGCGTACCGATGATGAACGGTTCACGCACCGTCGAGGGCTTCGTCCCGCGCCAAGACGCCACCGTCGTACGGCGGTTGCTCGACGCCGGCGCGATGATCGCCGGCAAGTCGGTGTGCGAGGACCTGTGCTTCTCGGGCGCCAGTTTCACCTCGCATCCGGCGCCGGTGCGCAACCCGTGGGACGAGAGCCGGAACACGGGCGGTTCGTCCAGCGGCAGTGCCGCGCTCGTGGCGACCGGCGAGGTCGACCTCGCCCTCGGCGGCGACCAGGGCGGCTCGATCCGCATGCCGGCCGCCTTCTGCGGCATCGTCGGGCACAAGCCCACCCACGGACTGGTGCCCTACACCGGCGCCTTCCCCATCGAGCGGACCCTCGACCACGTGGGCCCGATGACCCGCACCGTCGCCGACGCGGCCGCGATGCTGGGCGTGCTGGCCGGCGTCGACGGCTTCGACCCGCGCCAGCCCGACGTGATCGAACCGGTGGACTACCTGGCGGCGCTCGCCGAGCCCGACTCGGCCCTGCGCGTCGGAGTCGTCACGGAAGGCTTCGGTACACCGGTGTCGGATCCCGGCGTCGACGAGGCCGTCCACGCCGCGATCGACGTGCTGGCCTCGGCCGGCCTCACCGTGGAGAAGGTGTCGATCCCCTGGCACCTGGACGCCCTCCACGTGTGGAACGTGATCGCGACGGAGGGCGCCGCGTATCAGATGCTCGACGGCAACGCCTACGGCATGAACGCCGACGACTTCTACGACCCGGAGCTGATCGCCCACTACGCGCGGGGGCGTGTCGAGCGCGGCGCCACCCTCTCCAAGACCGTCAAACTCGTCGGCCTGTCCGGCCGTTACACCTTCGAGGCCGGGGGCGGGAAGTACTACGGCATGGCCCGCCGCCTCCTGCCGCAGGTCCGCGCGGCCTACGACGCGGCACTGGACCGGTACGACGTGCTGGTCATGCCCACCGTCCCCTACACGGCCAAGGAGATCCCGCCGGCCGACGTCTCCCTGGCCGACTACCTGCACCTCGCGCTGTCGATGGTCGGCAACACCGCACCCTTCGACGCGACCGGCCACCCCTCGTGCAGCGTCCCGACCGACCTGGTCGACGGCCTCCCGGCCGGCCTGATGATCACCGGCAGGCGCTTCGACGACACCACCGTGCTGCGCGTCGCGCACACCTATGAACGGGCCGTCGGTGGGTTCCCCGCACCCTAGATGTCCCCCGACCTCTGGGGCAGCAAGCCATCTATCCCGTCGTGGCGAGAACCGGCACTGTCCTGTCCATCTGCTCCGGGCCGGGATGACCACCCGGCGCCTCCACGCATCGTCCCCTCGGGCTGCCTACCCGCCTCTCGGCCCGCTGTCTCCCGGCCGGTTGCCGTCCGCCGGGCGCGTGGCTGCCGGGTGCATGCGGATCGTCGCGTACGTCTCGCCGTCCCTTGGTGGTCGAGTCCAGGAGCGGGTAGTGAAGGTGTGCAGGCGCCCGTTCGTGATGGCATGACGCGGTAGAGACGCCCCGAACTCCTCCGCCACCGCTTCCAGCAGCGGTCGTTCTGCTTGGGCGCTGTCCTCCAGGTCATCGAAGAACCGGCTCGGATCCAGCGCCCGCGGTATTTCCCCGCTCCGCCGGATCTCTCCGTCCGCGTACGTGAACGCGTACTGCTCGGCACCGTCTCGTGCCACCGAGAGATGGAAGAACGGCTTCCCGTGCGGTGACCTCAAGCCGCTCCACACCACCACCGCGCGGGTGCCCTCGCCGGCGGTCGCGGCGGGGGAGACGAAACGCTGCCGGCCGAACGGGGCGGGAGCGCCGTCGAAGGCGAAGCTCCAGCCGGCGCCGGCCCGGCCGACCGCCATGAGGGCCCTGTCGTCGTAGGACGAGAACTCCCTCCGGTTGTACCGAGACCTCTGGAGCGCCTCCCAGAAGGTCATGGGTTCGTTCAACACGGTGCCGCCCCCGTCTCCGTCAGCGTCCGCGAGGCGTCCGGGCAACTCCTCCGGCTCCGTGCCTTCGACCAGGACGAACCGGTACGACGTGCGGTTGTTGCCCCGGTCCGGTTCCGCGAGCCACGCCAGGTCGCCCGGGTCGAGGTCGGCCGTCGGCGGTGGCGCCTCGCCGACCTGTCCGCCCCTCGGCGTGGACAGCAGCTCGCGGCCCCGCTCCGGGGTCAGCAGCGGCCCGAGCAGGGGATCGGCCACCCACCCCAGCGGCGCCAGATGGTCCGGGCCCAGCGGCTCCCACAGGGGAAGAGCGTTCGTCAGCGTCCGCCATGCCCCGTCGGTGTCGCCCCACCGCGCCGACTCCCGCGCCCGCTCGACCGCTTCCCCGAACGGTCCGGTCGCCGTGTACCGGTACGCGCCCTCCCTCACCCGATCCAGCGTCGCGTGAGCCAGTGACATCAAGTCCTCGTCGGCGCCCCGGAGGTGGTACGCCAGTGTGGAGTCGTCCCGGTACGAGTGCCTCGCGTGCTCGGCGACCAGCGGCGGCAGCAGGTCCGGTGCGTACTGCGGGTCCGTCACCAGGCCGTCGTAGTACACCATGTAGGTCTGTCCGAGCAGTCGGCGTATCTGGTCCCCCAGCCCGGCGGCCCGCGCCCTGCCGTACCCCTTGGCCTCGTCCAGGGCCTTCACGGCCTCTTCCCAGCCGCCGCGCAGCGCCTCCAGCCGGGCCTCCACCACCTGGGCGTCCAGTCTTCGCGTCGTGTCATTGGCGAACACCGGCTCACCGTCGCTCCGGCGCGCCTGAAGGCTGTGGAACTCGCGGTGCATGTCCCGCATGAACGCAAGGAAGTTCACGTGCCGTTCGGGCGGCTCGGCCCGCCAGCTCGACCACGTGTAGACGGCCCACTCGCCGTCCTCGTCCACGTCCTCGGGATCGAGGAGGACGTACGTGATGTCGGACTCGACGTCGAGCTGCAGCCCGCGCCGCCAGAGCTCCGACTCCCGCCGCTCCTCGGGCCCCGCGTCCTCGTCCAGGTGCTCCTCGAACATGTCCGCGAGCCCGGACGCGTTGTTGTGCCAGCGGGCGTCCTCGGTCCCCGCCAGCAGCGACACGAACCCGCCCGCGTGCCGCCACCCGTCGCTGACCTTGAGGAATTCCCGGTACGACGGGGGCATGTGCCGGCCGAGGCGCTCCTCCATCGCCGCGATCCGCTCCTCCGACGCAGCCGGGAACCCCAGCCAGCGCGCCCTACGCGCCGCCTCGTCGCCCTCGCCCCGCGTCTCGCCGTCCGGCAGGGAGTCCGCCCACTCCCCGCTCCACCCGAGCAGGAAGGACCGCCAGTCGAATGCCGTGGAATCCGTCATACGCCCGATGCTGCCACCCGCCACTGACAACGCCCTGTTGCCAGCTGTAACTACCGCTGAGGGACTGCGTGTTGGTGTCTGCGTCCGTGACTGCCTGGTCCTCCACCGAGTGGTCCACCGTGTCGGAGGCCACGACCGTGATGAGCCACTTATGTCCCCTGTTACCTCTAAGTGACCTTCCTGCTGCCAGAGTTGGGTCATGCGCGTACTGATCGTGGAGGACCACAAGGATCTCGCGGAGAGCGTCGCGAGGGGGCTGCGTCGGCATGCCATGGAGGTCGAGCTCGCGCACGACGGCGAGCAGGGGCTGAGCCGGGCGTCGAGCGGGGCCTACGACGTCGTCGTCCTGGACCGTGACCTGCCGCTCGTGCACGGTGACGACATCTGCCGTGCGCTCGTCCGGCAGGGCAGCCCGTCCCGCGTCCTGATGCTCACCGCCGCCGGCACCCTCGCCGACCGCGTCGACGGCCTCGACCTCGGCGCCGACGACTACCTTGCCAAGCCCTTCTCCTTCGCCGAACTCATCGCCCGTGTCCAGGCGTTGGACAGACGCGATCAGCCCGCCGTGCCTCCCGTCCTCGTCCGCGGCGACATCGAGCTCGACCCCGCCCGCCGCACCGCGCTCCGCGGCGGACGCAAGGTGGACCTGTCGCCGAAGGAGATGGCCGTCCTGGAGGTGCTGCTCGCCGCCGGCGGTGCCGTCGTATCCGCCGAGGAACTGCTGGAACGGGCCTGGGACCGGGACGCCGACCCGTTCAGCAACACCGTCAAGGTCACCGTCAGCCGGCTACGCCGGAAGCTCGGCGATCCGCCGGTCATCGAGACGCTCCCGCACGTCGGTTACCGGATCTGACGGGCACGACCGCGGGACGGCCGTTGTTGCCAGGCGGGTGACGGTGCGCCAGCCTGAGAGGGGAGTAACCCGGGTGTGACCCGGGATGGGGGAGCCTGGGGTCCGTGACGTGTGTCTCGTAGGGGGAGCGATGAGGGTACTGGTGGTTGAGGACCATGCGGAACTCGCGGACTCGATCACCAGGGTGTTCCGCCGCGAGGGCCTCGCGGTGGACACCGCCTACGACGGCAGGACCGCGCTCGACCTCGCCATCGACGTCGACTACGACGTGGTCGTCCTCGACCGCGACCTCCCCGACGTGCACGGCGACGAGGTCTGCGCCGAACTCACCGCCGAGGGCGTCCGCACCAAGGTGCTCATGCTCACCGCCTCCGCCTCCATCGCCGACCGCGTCGAGGGCCTCGGCCTCGGCGCCGACGACTACCTCCCCAAGCCCTTCGCCTGGGCCGAACTCCTCGCCCGCACCCGCGCCCTCGGTCGCCGCGCTCACCCCGTGCGGGAACCCGTCCTCGCCCGCGGCTCCCTCCTGCTCGACCCCGCCCGCCGTACCGCCAGCCACGCAGGCACCCAACTTCCCCTCACCGCGAAGGAGTTCGGCGTGCTCGCCTACCTGCTCGGCGCCGAGGGACGGACCGTCCCGGCCGACGAGCTGCTCGCCAAGGTGTGGGACGAGGTCACCGACCCAGGCACCACCACCGTCAAGGCCACGGTCAACCGGCTCCGGACCAAACTCGTCGACCGCTCCGTGATCCAGACCGTGCCCGGAGAGGGCTACCGGATCTGACATGGCCACAAACCTTCTGGCCCGCACCCGAGTTCGCGCCCACGCCTGGCTGAGCGGCCCCGCCGCCGCCCGGGTGCGAGTCCTGATCCGCCTTCTCACGCCCCGCCGGGTCCGGGTCCGCTTCGCCATGCTCTTCGGGCTGCTGTTCATCGCCTCCGGCGCGGTCCTGCTCGGCATCACCTATCTGCTCGTCAACCGCCCCACCCACAACGTCGTCACCGCCGTCCACGACGAAGGGGTACCGGGAGGCGGTTCGTCACCGGGAACGGTCATCCGGCCCGGCCCGGGCTCCGGCTCCCCGCAGGACCTCACCGTGTGGCTCAACGACCAACTGCGCAGGCAGACCGAGCATCTGCACGACGCCCAGATGCACGACCTCCTCGTGCAGTCCGGCACCGCCCTCGCCATCATGGCGGCGATCTCCATCGTGCTCAGCTGGCTCCTGGCCCGGCGCGTGCTCCGGCCCATGCGCACCCTCAACGCCGGCATCGCCCGGATCTCCGCCAGCAACGTGCACGAGCGCCTCGCCGTCGCGGGGCCCCGCGACGAGATCAGCGAACTCGCCGACAGCATCGACGGGCTCCTCGCCCGGCTCGAAGCAGCCCTGGAGTCCCACAAGCGCTTCGTCGCCAACGCCGCCCACGAGCTGCGCACCCCCCTCACGGTGGAACGCGCCCTCCTGGAGGAGTCCCTCCTCGACCGCGACGCCACCGCCGAGTCGTTCCGCGAGAACTTCGAGCGCCTGCTGCGGATCAGCACTCACCAGGGAGCCCTGCTGGAGTCCCTTCTTACCCTGGCTGTCAGCGAACGGGGCGTGGAACGGACCGAACCCGTCGACCTGGCCGAGATCAACGAGTCCGTGCTGCTCACCCAGGTCCCGGAGACCCTGCGGCACGGCGTACGGATCGAGGACCGCACCGAGCCGACGCCGGTCGCCGGCGACACCGCGCTCCTGGAGCGGCTGGTCGCCAACCTCGTCCACAACGCGGCCTACTACAACGTTCCAGACGGGACCGTGGACATCACCGTGCGGCGCCACGACCGGCGCGCCGTCCTCACGGTCTCCAACACCGGACCCGAGGTCCCCAAGGACCGGGTCGACCAGCTCTTCGAACCGTTCCAGCGCATGTACCGCACCGCCGGCGACGGCCACCACGGCCTCGGCCTGTCGATCGTCCGCGCCATCGCCGCCGCCCACGACGCCACCCTCACCGCACACGCCAGGCCGGGCGGCGGGCTCGTCGTGGAGGTCTCCTTCCCCCTCCTTGTCAAGGCCGGGGAGCGATACGAGGGTTGGTCACAGCCGCGCGCGGCCACCGCGTCCAAGTGACCAGAACGGCGGGTTGGACGACACCGTCCGATAGGTATTGTTCTGATTGACCGGCCCCGGTCGTGAACGGGCTTTGACGACGTTCCACCGGGCTTTTCGGTCCACGGGTGGGGATTCCCAGGAGCTTCCCGAGCGGAAGCTCTTTGCCTTGCGTTTCCTGCGAAATGGCGCATTGGGCAGCTGCATGCCCATGGAGAGGGAATAGGGGTTAGGCCTAGATATGAGCGAGCGAATCGGTGGCAGCTTTTCCTTGTCGGACAGCCAGGAGGGAATCTGGCACGCGCAGCGCCTCGGAGGTCCTCGCGCGCTCTACAGCGTCGGGCAGGCCGTCGAGATCACGGGCGCACTCGACGTGCCCGCCTTCGAGGCCGCGCTGCGCCGGACGATCGAGGAGACCGAGATCCTGGGCGTGCGATTCGCCGAGGACACGGTCGGCAGCGCACGCGCTGTACCGCACCCCGCTCAGCGATGGTCGCTGCGCATCGAGGAGCCGGACGGGGACGACGGCGACCCGCGAGCGTGGCTGGAATCCCGGATGCGCGAGGAACTCGCCGGCGTGGAAGATCCGCTCGGAGAGCGGCTGTTCTCGTTCGCACTCTTCCGTCTCGATTCCCGTCGGCACTGCTGGTTCCAGGGCTATAACCACCTCCTGCTCGACGGATATGCATGCACACTGATGGCGCGCCGGGTCGCCGACGTGTATTCGGCCCTCGTCAGGGGCGCGGTATATCCGGAAACCGAGTTCGTCCCGCTGAGTGAGGCACTTGACGAGGAGACGAGGTACCGGAACTCGCCCGAATTCACCGACGACCGACGGTATCTGCACGACCGATTCTCGGACCGGCCGGAACTGGCCGAGGTTCCACGCCTTTCCGGTGTCTCCGGATTTCCCCGGGAGACCGGGGCCGGAGCGGTGCTCCGCGAGACAGGAAGCCTCGCACCCGCCGCAACGGACGCGCTGCGCTCCGCGGCGGACAGCGTCGGCCTGCGGACCTCCCGGCTGCTCGCCGCCGCCTCCGGCGCCTTCGTGAGCGGCATGACCGGTGCGGCCGAAGCACTGCTCAGCCTGCCCATGACCGGGCGCGTGGGCGAGACGGACCTGCGGGCCCGCATCACCCGGGCGAACATGCTGCCCCTACGATTCCCGGTCCCGGCCGGGGCGAGCCTCCTCGACCTCGCCCGGACGGCCGACGGAGCCGTCGGCGAACTCCTCCGCCACCAGCGGTACCGCGGCGAGCACCTACGCCGGGACCTGGGCTGGCCGGAGGGCGACCGCTGGCACTTCGGGCCCTACCTGAACATCCTGCCGCGGACCGGGGAGTTGGCCTTCGGCGACTGCCGAGGCGTCGCACGGGACGTGTCGACCCGACTGGTCGAGGACTTCGGGGTACTGATCGACCGGACGGGCTCGGGGACCGAGATCACCGTCGAGGCGAACGCGGCGCTCTACGACCGGGCGTGGGTGCGGGCGGTCCAGCGCTCGCTGGCCGGATTCCTCACGCGCGTGGTGGAGGACCCGACGGCACCGGTGCGGCGGATCGGAGTGGCGGGGGACGACGAACGTGCCCTGGTGATGAGCGGGTGGAACGCCACCGCGCGGGATGTGGACGCGTCGATGGTGGTGGAGCGGTTCCGTGGGTGGGCGGTGCGGACGCCGGATGCGACCGCGGTGTGGTTCGGGCAACAGGCCTTGTCCTACGGCGAGTTGGATGCGCGGTCGGATGCGTTGGCGCGGGGTCTGATTGCCCGTGGGGTGGGGCGTGAGT
>NZ_JBXVPZ010000077.1:0-28958 GCF_057961495.1 Streptomyces sp. P5F9
GTGGGGTACGGGACGCCTAGGGAGCGGGTCTATCCGGAGGCGCTGGAAGCGTTGGGGCGGGTGTTGGAGGGGGCGCAACAGGGCCTGAAGGACCGGGCGGGTTCGGGATTGGGCCAATGACATGGCGATCGATTGGGCCTTCTGACGGGTCCAACCGAGCTCTACCGTCGTAGACATGACGAACGCACTCGTCCCACCTGCGGGCCCGCAACGCACCCTCGCACTCGCCCAGTTGACCAACTCCGTCGGCGACGGCGCCTACTACGTGACCTCGGCGCTGTACTTCACGCACGTCGTCGGGCTCGCCCCCGCGCGCGTGGGCCTCGGGCTCACCCTCGCGTGGGCCGTCGGTTCGCTGGTCGGGGTGCCGCTGGGGCGGCTGGCGGACCGGCGTGGGCCGCGCGGTACGGCGGTGCTGCTGGCTCTGGCGACGGGTCTCGCGGTGGCGTCCTTCCTCGTCGTCCGGGGATTCGTGCCGTTCGTGATCGCCGCGTGTGCCTACGCCTCGGCGCAGTCGGGGCTCGCGGCGGCCCGGCAGGCGCTGCTGGCGGGGCTGGTGTCCGCCGGGGAGCGGACCCGGCTGCTGGCGCATCTGCAGTCGACGCTGAACGCCGGTCTCGCGGTGGGCGCGGGTCTCGGCGGGCTCGCGCTGCGGGCGGGGACGCGGTCGGCGTACCTCGGGGTGTTCGCGCTGGACGCGGTGAGCTTCCTGGTGTGCGCGGGGCTGCTGGTGCGGCTGCCGTCGGTTCGGGGCGTCCAGGTGCGGAAGGCGGGCGGTCTCGGAGTGCTGCGGGACCGGCCGTACGTCGTCGTCACGCTGCTCAACACCGTGCTGCTGCTGCGGATGCCGTTGCTCAGCCTCGGGCTGCCGCTGTGGATCGCGGAGCGGACGGACGCGCCGACCTGGCTGGTCTCCGCGCTGTTCGTGCTCAACACCGGGGCGGTGATGGTCTTCCAGGTGCGGACGGCCCGCGGGATCACGGGGCTCGCGTCGGCCACGCGCGCGGTGCGGCGGTCCGGCTGGATCATGCTGGCGGCCTGCGCGGTGTTCGCGCTGTCGGCGGGCGCGTCGCCGTGGGTGGCGGTGGGGGCGCTGGTGGTCGGGGCGGTGCTCCAAGTGGCCGCCGAGATGGGGCAGTCGGCGGGTTCCTGGCAGCTGTCCTTCGACCTGGCCCCGGCCGACCGGGTGGGCGAGTACCAGGGCTTCTTCGGGACCGGCGTCACCGTGGCCAGGACGATGGGCCCCCTGGTGCTGACGTCCCTCCTCCTGGAGTGGGGGACGCCGGGCTGGCTGCTGCTGGGCGGGGCGACGGTCGTGGCGTCGTACGCGATGGGGCCGGCGGCACGGCGGGCGGCGAGTGCGGGCCGCGAGGCGGGCGATGTGGACGAGGTGAACAGGCGGCCCGCACTGGTGAGTTGAGGTTCAGGCCGCCCGCGCCGGCGAGTTGACCGGTAACGAGTCCAGGAACAGCGCGCCCGCCAGGAGCCCCGCACTTCCGCGCGGGCTCCACGCGCGTGCGTGCAGGTCGGTGTCGAAGGCGGTCAGGGCCTCCGCGCCCGCCGGCGTCGCCGTACCGCCCGCCTCCAGGACGCCCCGCGCCCCCGCCTGGACGTGGCGCAGGCCCAACGGGCCCACGGCGTGCAGGAGTTCGGTGTCCTGGAGGGTGGACATCACCGTGAGGAGGGCGTCGAGGCGGGCCTGTGTCTCCGTCGCCCCGGCCGCGCGGGTCGTGGCGAGGGTGTCCAACGCCCGCCGTACGTGCGGGAATCCGGCCTTGGCCTCGCCCCGGGCACCGGCCGCGCCGTACTTCGCCGAGATCGACGAGCCGCGCGAGGGCCTGCGCGGGGCGCGGCGGTCGGGATGGGCGGCGATGCGCTTCGCGGTCGCGGCGACGTCCTTGGCCCCCGCGTGGGGGTCCAGGGCGGCCGCCGCGACCAGCAGGCCCAGCGCCCACAGGGCGCCGCGGTGGCCGCCGCCGGCGAGCGCCACGGAGTGTTCCGTGCAGCGGCCGATCGCGCCGAGTTCCGCGCGGAGGACGGGAGTCGGCTCGCCCGTGCGGCGGGCGGACGCCGCCATCGCCGCGAGGCCGGGTGTCAGCGCCTTGGCGGACCAGCGCAGGGCGCGGTGGTCCACGCGGGTCGTACGGGCGGCCAGGTCGCGCGGGTCGGGCAGGCCCGGCTTGGGAGCCAGCGCCAGTTGCCCGGTGAGCGCGTCCACGGCCGCCCGCGCCAGTGCCTCGTCCTCGCGGCTCTGCATCGTCGTACCTTACGAGGAGGCGGAGGCCGAAGGGGAGGGGCTGTCGCTGGGCGGCGTACCCGTGGGGGCGCCGCTCGGGGGTGTACCGCCTCCGCCGCTGCCCGCGCCCGTGCTCTCCGCGTCCGGGTCCACGCCGAGGGTCAGCGAACCCTTGTACCCCTTGGACGGGTCCTTCTTGTGCACGGCCTTGAGGGTGAGCAGGCCGCTGGCGGCGCCTCCGCCGTCGTAGACCATGTCGTCGGCGAGGACGGTGTACGAGCCCGTGTGCCTGGCGTACGGGTCGAGGGTGAAGATCTCCTCGGCGATGTCGTCGGCGAAGAACAGCTGGCCGGTGTAGTTGACCTTGCCGCCCTCGTAGGTGCCGTCCTCCTTCTCGCCGCCGGTGTGCACCTTCACGTGGATGTGGCAGGTGCGGGGCGTGTACCAGCCCGGGAAGATCGTCTCGAACTTGACGACCCCGTTGGCGTTGGCGACCTGGTAACCCCGGAGGTACGTCTGGTCGTTGGCGGAGTCGCCCTCCTCGCTCTCCGCGGGGGCCGAGCCGCCCGGGTTGGCGGTGGTGTAGCCGGAGTAGTAGCCCCAGGCGTCGCAGTGCCAGATCTCCACGGCCGCGCCCTTGACCGGGGTGCAGCCGTCCGTGGCGTCGACGACGGTCAGCCGCAGGGTGAGCGGGACGCCCGCCTTGCCCTCGGTGATGTCCTTGCGCACCAAGGCACCGTCGAGGTAGTAGGGGCCCTCCGTGACGCTCGTCATCAGCGTCATGCACTCGCCGCCGGTCGAACTGGCCGAGGCCGTCGCGTCCGCGTTGGTCGTCGTGTCGGCGGTGTCGGCGGACGCCGACTGGAATCCGGCGGCGACCAGCCCGCCGGCCGCGACCGTCCCGCCGGTCACCGCGAGGGCGCGGCGCCGGCTGATGGTTCTGTCTGTGTGTTTTCCCGTCATGATCGCGAAGTTATGGACGGCAGCCGTCAGGGGCGTGGGCCTGGGCTGTGCGTAAGGTAAGAATCCTCAGAAACCTGTAGCCGCCCGGATCCGGCCGCTCCCGGCCGACTACACCGCCATCAACGGCGCGTCCTTCCGCCACTTCAGGATCTTGTCGAAGCTCACCACCGCGCCGCCCACGCCCGGCTTGTTGCCGATGTGGACGTGGTCGGCGAGTTCCTGGATGAGGCACAGGCCGCGGCCGTTCTCGGCCTCGCTCGGGGCCGGGCGGACGGACTGCGTGCGGGCGAAACCGGGGCCGGAGTCCGCGACTTCGATACGACACTTCTCGCCGTCGAGGTACGCGGTGACCCGGTACGCCTCCGTGGGCGCGCCGTGCGCGGTGTCGCCGCCGTGCTCGACGGCGTTGGCGCACGCCTCGCTCAGGGCGACGGAGAGGTCGTAGGAGATGTCCGGGTCGACGCCCGCGGTCTCCATCGTGCCGAGGAACAGTCGCCGGGCGAGTGGCACGCTCGCGGCCTCGCGTCTCAGATGGAGTGACCACCAGATGCTCATGCTCCAGCCTCCCGGCCGCGGCTCGACATAGTGATACCTATTGCCGCCAGTGCCCCTGTGTAAGCACGGAGTTGACGTGATGCCGCCCATATGGGCGATGCGTCCCAAACGTAATTGGTGTATCCGGAGGTAGCTCACGCCGGAGAGTGATCTTTGTGACCTACGACACACTATGGCCTCGGTGGTGCGGACCTGCCGTATGGCGGCGACAAGGCCGGTGCGATGATGAGCCCGCCATGACTGCCCCCCACCCACGTACGGCGCGCTCCGGAGGTGAACTCCGGGTCCTGCGGGCCGCGGTGTTCGCCGCGGTCTGTGTCGTGCTGGCCGCGGCCGGTCACGCGATCGCCTCCTGCGCGACCGTTCCGCTGTGGACACTGGGCGCGGGCTTCCTCGCGACCTTCCTCGTCGTGACGCCGCTCGCCGGGCGGGCGCGCTCGCTGCCGGGGATCGTGGTGCCGCTCGCGGTCGGACAGACCGTGCTGCACACGCTGTTCGGGCTCGGGCAGAGCGCCGGTACGTCGGCCACGGGCACCTTGTCCGCGTCCGACGCCACGCTCGTCGCGCGCGCCGCGCATCTCCTGTGCGGGACCACCGCCGCGGCGATCAGCCCGGCGCAGGCCCACCAGATCCTCACCGACGCGCGGCTGTTGCCGACTTCGGGATCGACGGGCTCGATGAGCGGCATGGGGTCGATGCATCACCCGGCGGACGCCATGTCCACCTCCGCCGCCTCCTCGATGTCGCTGTTCCCGTCCCTGTCCATGCTGCTCGGTCACGTCCTCGCGGCGCTCGCCGCTGGCTGGCTGCTGCGGCGCGGGGACCTGGCGCTGCTGCGCCTGATGGAACTGTCGGCGCACGGAGTCGCCGAAGGGGCGCTCGTACGGTCCCTGCGCGGTGCCCTCGCCCTGGTGCGCGCTCTGCGGGCCGGGCTGCCGGGGGCGCCCGAAGTGGGCCCGGGTCCGCGTCGTAGCGCCCTGTTCGCGCCGCCCGCGCCGCACACCACCGCACTCCAGCACTCGGTGATCCGCCGCGGCCCGCCGGCCGCCGCCGCACACGTCCTCGCCGCCTGACGCGACGCGACCACCGACCCGCACTCCCTTCTGTGCGTGAAGAGGCCGCCGTCGTGCGGCACACGCGTGTGCCCGTGTTTCTCAGCCGGGAAACCACTGATGCACCCGGGACCCCACGCGCCCCTCTTCATCACCGGAACTCACTCGAACTCGAAGTGGAGTGCTCCTTTCCATGAAGTCCATGCAGTCTTTGAAGACCTCTCGTGTCGTCGCCGCCGCTGCGGTCGCCGGTTCGGCCGTGCTCGTGCTGTCCTCCCCCGCCTTCGCGCACGTCTCCGTGCAGCCGGAGGGCGCGGCCGTCAAGGGCGGCTACGCGGTAGTCGACTTCAAGGTCCCGAACGAGCGTGACGACGCCTCGACCACCAAGCTGGAAGTGACCTTCCCGGCCGACCACCCGCTGGCCTCCGTGATGCCGGAGCCGATCAGCGGCTGGACCGTGAAGGTCACCAAGTCGAAGCTGGCCAAGCCCGCCGAGATGCACGGCGAGACGATCACCGAGGCCGTCACCAAGGTCACCTGGACCGCGACCGGCAAGGGCGTCGAGCCCGGCTACTTCCAGAAGTTCCCGGTCTCCGTCGGCATGCTGCCCACGGACGCCGACCAGCTCGTCTTCAAGGCGCTGCAGACGTACTCCGACAAGGAGGTCGTGCGCTGGATCGAGGTGCAGAAGGACGGCGAGGAGGAGCCCGAGAACCCGGCTCCGACGCTCGCGCTGACCTCCGCCCCGGCCTCCGGCGCGACCGCCGAGGACGCCTCCGAGAAGACCGGGACCACCGCCGCCGACTCCACCTCGTCGTCCGCCGACTCCTCCGACACCACCGCCCGCGTCCTCGGCGTGGTCGGCATCGCCGTCGGCGCGGCGGGCGTGGCGTACGGCGTTCTCGCCGGCCGACGGCGTACGACCGTCTGAGGCCCGTCCGCTCATGGCGCGCACAGGGGTCCGTGCGACTCTTGCGTACGACCCCGGTGCGCGCCGGAGCTCTCACAACTGGGACATTTCTCTATGCGCAAGAAGACGTTCGCGGCGGCCGTTCTGCTCGCCGCCGCCACCCTGACGCTCTCCGCCTGCGGCAGCGGCGACGACGGCAAGAGCCCCGTCTCCGTGGTCTCCGAGGACACCGCGACCCAGGCCGCCACCGTGCTCGACACCCCGTTCGAGAAGCCGGACCTGGTCCTCACGGACACGCACGGCAAGAAGTACGACTTCCGGGCGGAGACCAAGGGCCGGCCGACGCTGATCTACTTCGGCTACACCCACTGCCCCGACATCTGCCCGCTGACGATGAACAACATCGCCGTGGCCAAGAAGTCGCTGCCCAAGGCCGAGCAGGACAAGCTGCTGGTCGTGTTCGTCACCACCGACCCGGCGCGGGACACCCCCTCCGAGCTCGGCAAGTGGCTCAAGGGCATCGACACCCAGTTCGTCGGCCTGACCGGCGACTTCGCCACCATCCAGGCCGGCGCCCGCTCGATCGGCATCTCCATCGAGCCGACCTCGAAGGACAAGAACGGCAAGCTGGTCTCCGTCCACGGCACCCAGGTCGTCGCGTTCTCACCGAAGACCAACGGCGGTTACCTGCTCTACGGCCAGGACACCACCGTCGACGACTACACCAAGGACCTCCCCAAGATCGTCAAGGGGGAGACGCCGTGAGACACGCGGTCGCGTCCTCCGTCGTCGTGCTGGCGGGGGCGCTGGTCCTCAGCGGCTGCGGCGGCTCGGACGACGCGAAGGCCCAGCTGTCCGTCAGCTCCGCCTACATGCCCCAGCCGGTCTCGGACATGGCGGCCGGCTTCCTGGACATCGCCAACAAGGGCGGTGCGAAGGACGAGTTGACGTCCGTCACCAGCGACCTCGGCCCGGTCTCCGTGCACGAGACGGTCGGCCAGGCGATGGAGGAGGTGACGTCCCTCGATGTGCCCGCACACGGTCAACTCGTGTTCAAGAGCGGGGGCAACCACCTGATGTTCGACAAGCTGAAGCACACGCTGAAGCAGGGCGACCACGTGACCGTGAAGCTGCACTTTGCCAAGTCCGGCCCTCTCACGGTTGAGATGCCCGTGAAGTCGGCCACGTACAACCCCACGACCGGGCACTGAGGGAGGGACCCCCACCTTGAAGACGACCATCACCCCCCGCGTCCGCAATCTGGTGCTGCTGCTCCTGGCTGTCACCGGCATGCTCTTCGCCGGGGCGGGCACAGCCTCCGCGCACGCCGCGCTGACCGGCAGCGACCCCAGTTCGGGGGTGGTGGTCGCCAAGGCGCCGACGCAGATCTCGCTCACCTTCTCCGAGAAGGTCTCGACGAACGACGACTCGCTGCGCGTGCTCAATCCGAAGGGCAAACGCGTCGACGTCGGCAAACCGTCCAACATCAGCGGTACGACGTACGCCATCCAGGTCCGCAGCGGCCTGCCCGACGGCACCTACACGGTGGCCTGGCAGGTCGTGTCGGCCGACAGCCACCCCGTCGGCGGCGCCTTCACCTTCTCGATCGGCGCCCCCTCGCAGACCACCGTCTCCGCGTCGGCCGAGCAGGACGTCGGCGGCGGACTCGTCGGCGGGCTGTACGGCTTCGGGCGCTACATGTCGTACGCCGGCTTCATCGTCATGGTGGGCGGCGCCGCCTTCATCTTGGCGTGCTGGCAGCGGGGCGCCGGAGTGCGCGCCCTGCAACGGCTGGTGGTCTCCGGCTGGGTCTCGCTCACCGCGGCCACGCTGTGGCTGCTGCTCGTGCGCGGCTCGTACTCGACCACCGGGAAGGTCGGCGACATCTTCGACCTGAACCTCCTCGGGCAGGTCCTCCAGACGAAGACGGGCGCCGCGCTCGTCTCCCGGCTGCTGCTGCTCGCCGCCGCCGCGCTGTTCATCGCCGTGCTCTTCGGCGCGTACGACAAACGCGAGGACGAGGAGAAGCGGGACCTGACCTTCGGTCTCGCGATCGGCGGCGGTGTGGTGGCCGCCGGGCTCGCGGCGAGCTGGGCGCTGGCCGAGCACGCCTCGACCGGGCTGCAGCCCGGCATCGCGATGCCCGTCGACGTCGTCCACCTGCTGGCCGTCGCCCTCTGGCTCGGCGGGCTCTCCGCCCTCCTCGTCGCGCTCTACCGGGCGCCCTCCGACAACCTGGTCGGGCGGACGGCCGTACAGAACTTCTCGCGCATCGCGTTCGGCAGCGTCCTCGCGCTCGTCGCGACCGGCGTCTACCAGTCCTGGCGCCAGCTCGGCTCCTGGTCGGCGTTCACCGACACCGGCTACGGCCAGCTGCTGCTCGTGAAGATCGGCCTCGTGGCGCTGCTCGTCGGCATCGCGTCGATCTCCCGGCGCTGGACGGGACGGCTGGCGGAGACCACCGCGACGGCCGGGACAGCCGTCGAGGAGCGTGCGCCGGAGAAGGAGAAGGCACACGCCACCGCGTCCACGAAGACCGCCGACTCCAGCGCTACGGCGTCCACCGAGGCCAGTGCCTCCAGCGCCACGGCCTCCACCAAGGCCAGCGCCTCCAGCGCCACCGCGTCCGCCGAGGCCGACTCCGACGGGACCGCGTCCCCCAAGGGCGCCGGTTCCGGGGCGGCCGGTGACTCCAAGCGTGCCGCCCAACTCGCCCGCCAGCAGAGCGCCGTGGACACCGCGCGGCAGAAGCGGCTGCGGGACGCCGACCCGGTCCGCTTCGGGCTGCGCCGCTCGGTGCTCGCCGAGGCCGCCGTCGCCGTCGTCGTCCTCGCCGTCACCACGGCCCTGACGGCCACCGAACCGGGCCGCACGGAAGAGGACGCCAAGGCGGCCAAGTCCTCCTCCTCGTCCTCCTCTTCGTCGTCCGCCGGCGCCCTGACCCTGGACATGTCGTTCGACACCGGGGGCACGGACGGCAAGGGCGTCATACGCCTCGACCTCGACCCCGCGCGTGTGGGCGGCAACGAGATGCACGTCTATGTGCAGCGCCCCAACGGCCGGGCCTTCGACGTCCCCGAGGTGAAGGTCGCCTTCACCCTCGCCGCGAAGAAGATCGGCCCGCTGCCCGTGACGCCCGACCGCATCGCCACCGGCCACTGGGCCGCGAACGGAATCCAGATCCCCATGGCGGGCGACTGGAAGATCTCGGTGACCGTGCGGACCTCCGACATCGACCAGACGACCGTCGACAAGAACGCGCAGATCGGCTGAACCACGCCATGCCTGACCAGTCCATTCCCGAGGCCCGCATCGCAGAGGCATCCCCCGGGGAGGCCGTTTCCGAAAACGCCTCCCCCGGGGAGGGCATTTCCCGCCGACGGCTCCTCGGTACGGCCGGTGCCACCGGGCTCGTGCTCGGTGCGGCGGGCGGAGCCGTGGGATACGCGTCCGCACCCGCCGGGGCCACACCGCTGACCTCGCTGGGCGAGGACATGGCAATGTTTCACGGGAAACATCAGCCCGGCATCACCGAGGGCCTCCAGGCGCGCGGCCACCTCGTCGCCTTCGACCTGGCGGCGGGCGCGAGCCGCAAGGAGGCGGCGGCCCTGCTGCGCCGCTGGTCGACGACCGCCCAGCGGCTGATGGCGGGCGAGGCGGCGGCGCAGGACGACACGGATGTCGCCCGGGACGCGGGGCCCTCGTCGCTGACGATCACCTTCGGCTTCGGCAACTCCTTCTTCTCCCGTACGGGACTGGAGAAGCAGCGCCCGGCCTCCCTCGACCCGCTGCCCGACTTCTCCTCCGACCACCTCGACAAGGCGCGCAGCAACGGCGACCTGTGGGTGCAGATCGGCGCCAATGACGCGCTGGTGGCCTTCCACGCCCTGCGCACGATCCAGAAGGACGCGGGCAGCGCGGCCAAGGTCCGCTGGCAGATGAACGGCTTCAACCGGACACCGGGCGCCACGGCCCACAAGATGACGGCCCGCAATCTGATGGGCCAGCTCGACGGCACCCGCAACCCCAAGCCGGCCGAGTCCGACTTCGACAAGCGCATCTTCGTGCCGGCGTCCGGTTCGACCGACCCGGCCTGGATGGCGAACGGCTCCTACGCCGTCGTACGCCGTATCCGCATGCTCCTCGACGACTGGGAGAAGCTCTCGACCGGCGCCCAGGAGAACGTCGTCGGGCGCCGCAAGTCCACTGGGGCGCCGCTGTCCGGGGGCGGCGAGGCGACCGCGATGGACCTGGAGAAGACCGACGCGGAGGGCGCCCTGGTGGTCCCCATCAACGCGCACGCCCGGATCGCCCGGCCCGACCAGAACGGGGGCGCGGCGATGCTGCGGCGCCCCTTCTCGTACCACGACGGCATCGCCGCGGACGGCACCCCGGACGCTGGGCTCCTCTTCGTGTGCTGGCAGGCCGATCCGTTGCGCGGCTTTGTCACCGTGCAGCGGAAACTCGACCGCGGGGACGCCCTGTCGACGTACATCCGGCACGAGGCGAGCGGCCTGTTCGCGGTGCCGGGCGGGGCGGCGGAGGGCGAGTACGTGGGGCAGCGGTTGCTGGAGGGGTGAGGCCGTCGCCCTATGGGGTGGCCCGGTGAGGAAGCGTGCACCGGGTTTGGCAAGGCCCATTAGGGTGAGGTCATGCCAGCCAGCTACGCGTATCTCGGCCCTGAGGGCACCTTCACCGAAGTCGCCCTGCGGACGCTTCCCGAGGCGGCCACCCGGGAGCTGATCCCGTACGTGTCGGTGCAGTCCGCGCTGGACGCGGTGCGCACCGGCGAGGCCGAGGCCGCGTTCGTGCCGATCGAGAACTCCGTCGAGGGCGGCATCACCACCACCCTGGACGAGCTGGTCGCGGGCGCGCCGCTGATGATCTACCGCGAGGTGCTGCTGTCGATCACCTTCGCGCTGCTGGTCAGGCCGGGCACGAAGATCTCCGACATCAAGACGGTCTCCGCGCACCCCGCCGCCCAGCCGCAGGTCCGCAACTGGATGAAGGCGAACCTCCCGGACGCCCTGTGGGAGTCGGCGGCCTCGAACGCGGACGCCGCCCGGCTGGTCCAGGAGGGCCGCTACGACGCCGCGTTCGCCGGTGAGTTCGCGGCCGCCCGGTACGGTCTCGAAGCGCTGGAGACCGAGATCCACGACGCGGAGAACGCGCAGACCCGGTTCGTGCTGGTGGGCAGGCCCGCCCGACCGGCCGCCGCGACCGGCGCGGACAAGACGTCGGTCGTGATCTGGCAGCGCGACGACCACCCCGGCGGGCTGCGCGACCTGCTGGGCGAGTTCGCCACCCGGGGCATCAACCTCATGCTGCTGCAGTCCCGCCCGACCGGCGCCGGCATCGGCAACTACTGCTTCTGCATCGACGCCGAGGGACACATCTCCGACCGCCGGGTCGCCGAGGCGCTGGCGGGGCTCAAGCGGATCTGTCTCCAGGTGCGCTTCCTCGGGTCGTACCCGCGCGCGGACGTCGGCGTGGACGGGGTGCGGCCGCTCTTCCCGGCCACCTCGGACGAGGATTTCCTGGCCGCGGCCGACTGGGTGGCGCACTGCCAGGACGGCCGTTTCTGACCGGTAGTACCTGTGTGGCGCCCCGGTACTACCTGCGTATCTTCGTTATCCACAGAAGTTATCCACAGGTCCGCTTCTCGACCTGGGGACAAGTCGACAACGAAGTGCGATCCAGTCGACAAATCTCCCTACAGGCCGCCCACTCGTCCACCGGGGCGTAGGTCACTCTTCGTCCACCTGTTTCCTTCGGGCAATCCTATGGAGCGACGCATTTCCACCCGAAAGTGGGTGGGAGGTGCGTTTGGGGCAGGAATTGCCCGTCGCGCGAAACCCTTTGGAAATGATCACTTCCGATGTCCACAGATCTTTCGCACACCCTGTGGATAACTCTTCCGGGATGTGGATTCCTGTGGACAACCGCGCCCTCAAGTCCCGTTTCCCACAAGGGATTCGGGTCAACAGGCCGCCTCACGCCTGCCCCGTTCCAGGGAGCTGGACGCTTTTTCGTTGACCCGCATCGCCACGCGAGAACACTCTGCGCAATTACCCCATAACTGGACGTAAGTAATAGTTCGGAATACCGAGTCGTGAGCCGGAACCCGGCACCGGTAGCCTGTTCCGCGTGATTGACCTTCGCCTGCTCCGTGAGGACCCCGACCGTGTGCGCGCGTCCCAGCGCGCCCGTGGAGAGGACGTCGCGCTCGTCGACGCTCTCCTGTCCGCCGACGAGCGGCGCAGGTCGTCCGGCGTCCGCTTCGACGAGCTGCGCTCCGAGCAGAAGGCGCTCGGCAAGCTCATCCCCAAGGCCTCCGGTGACGAGAAGGCCGAGCTGCTCAAGAAGACGGGCCAGCTCGCCGCCGACGTCAAGGCGGCCGACGCCGAGCAGCACGAGGCGGACGAGGAGACCAAGCGCCTGGCGCTCCAGCTCGGCAACCTCGTGCACCCCGACGTGCCCGTCGGCGGCGAGGAGGACTTCGTCGTCCTGGAGACGCACGGCACGATCCGCGACTTCGCCGCCGAGGGCTTCGAGCCCAAGGACCACCTGGAACTCGGCGAGTCGCTCGGCGCCATCGACGTCGAGCGCGGCGCCAAGGTGTCCGGCTCGCGCTTCTACTACCTCACGGGCGTCGGCGCCCTCCTGGAGCTGGCGCTCGTCAACGCGGCGATCGCGCAGGCCACGGAGGCCGGCTTCATCCCGATGCTGACCCCGGCGCTGGTCCGCCCGCGCGCCATGGAGGGCACCGGCTTTCTCGGCCAGGCCGCGGAGAACGTGTACCACCTGGAGAAGGACGACTTCTACCTCGTCGGCACCTCCGAGGTCCCCCTCGCCGCGTACCACATGGACGAGATCCTCGACGCGGACAAGCTCCCACTGCGCTACGCGGGCTTCTCCCCGTGCTTCCGCCGCGAGGCGGGCACGTACGGCAAGGACACGCGTGGCATCTTCCGCGTGCACCAGTTCGACAAGGTCGAGATGTTCTCGTACGTCCTCCCCGAGGACGCGGAGAACGAGCACCAGCGGCTCCTGGACTGGGAGAAGCAGTGGCTCACCGCCCTCGAACTGCCCTTCCAGGTCATCGACGTGGCCTCGGGCGACCTCGGTTCGTCGGCGTCCCGCAAGTTCGACTGCGAGGCGTGGATCCCGACCCAGGGCAAGTACCGCGAGCTGACCTCGGCCTCCAACTGCGACAGCTTCCAGGCCCGCCGGCTCTCCGTGCGGCTGCGCGACGGCAAGAAGGTCCAGCCGCTGGCCACGCTCAACGGCACGCTGTGCGCCGTACCGCGCACGATCGTGGCGATCCTGGAGAACCACCAGCTGCCCGACGGTTCCGTGCGCGTGCCCGAGGTGCTGCGTCCGTATCTCGGCGGCCGGGAGCTGCTGGAGCCGGTCGCCAAGTGAGCCCCGGCTTCCCGTACAAGCTGGTCGCGACCGACCTCGACGGAACGCTCCTGCGCTCCGACGAGTCGATCTCGCCGCGCACCCGTGCCGCCCTCGCGGCGGCCGCGGAGGCCGGTGCCGCGCACATCGTGGTGACCGGCCGGGGGGTCCCCTGGACCCGGCACATCCTCGACGACCTCGGCTACGAGGGCCTCGCGGTCTGCGGCCAGGGCGCCCAGGTCTACGACGCCGGGGAGCACCGCCTGCTGACCTCGGTCACCCTGGACCGCCAACTCGCCGGGGTGGCACTCGCCAAGATCGAGGCGGAGGTCGGCCCGCTGCACCTCGCGGCGAGCCGGGACGGTCTGGACGGCGAGGTACTGGTCAGCGACGGTTACGCGCTCACGGGCACGCTGCCGTCGACGCCCCTCTCGGACGTGTCCGAGCTGTGGGCGGCGCCGCTGAACAAGATCTACATCCAGCACCCGACCCTCACGGACGACCAGCTCGCCGAGGCGGCGCAGCTGGCCGCGGGCGGTTTCGTCTCGGTCGCGATGGCGGGCGAGGGCATCGTCGAACTGCTTCCGCTGGGCCTGTCCAAGGCCACGGGCCTGTCCATCGCGGCCCGCCGCCTGGGTCTGAAGTCCGCCGACACGATCGCCTTCGGCGACATGCCCAACGACATCGCGATGTTCGCGTGGGCGTCCCACGGCGTGGCGATGGCCAACGCGCACGAGGAACTCAAGGCGGTGGCGGACGAGGTGACGGCGTCGAACGAGGACGACGGCATCGCGGTGGTGCTGGAGCGGTTGCTCGCGTAGGTGTGGGCAACCGCCCCAGCGCAGGATGCCCCCGATAGTGGGGGCGAAAGGGAAGGCGGCCCACGCGATAATGAGTCGCGTGCTCGAAGCGGCCGCCCCGGGCAGCTCCCCGTGGTGGGCGACTCGACGGAGGGTAACTACTCCGGAGACCGCCGCGGGCTGCCCTGAAGGGAGTTGGACGTCCTGTCGTGCATCGACATCGTCCAGCTCCTCTCCCAGTCGGTGGCGCCGGCTGATCCGGCGTCGACACAACAACTGTGCCGGTACGCCGAGTTGGACGCCACCGAATTAACCAGGGCTCAGGCAAGCGCCCCAAAGGGGCGCGGGGCTGTGACACTGTGCGGCTCCGCCGCGTGGGCGCGACCAGCCCCCACCGACCCGCGGCCAACGAACTAAGCACCCGGCAAAACCCTTACCGCCGCCGCCACTTACGCCGCCGAGCCTTGCTGAAGAACCACCCCGCGGGCGGCTCGTCAGAGCGCCACGGCTGCGGCTCGGGCGACTCCGCGCGCCAGCGCGCCGTGAGCATCCGCGCGCGGGCGGACGGCTCGGCCGTCTCGGCGGACCGTATGAAGTCGTCGTCCAGGACCAGCTTGTCCCAGCCGTCCCCGGACTCCGCCTGACCGCCGCCGTACGTCGCCTCTCCGGCCATCCCCGTTCCTCCTAGCCGTGCGTCCTGTTTGCCCAGTGTGCCCGGACAGAGATGAAGCCCCCGTCAAGATCAGGACCTGTCATTCCTCGCCGGCGAGCTTCAGCGAGCGCAGCTTCTGTCCGGCGTACCAGGTGGCTCCCGCGGTGACCGCGACGAGGAACACCGTGGCCGTGGTCAGTCCGACGTCCGAGGTGACCAGGTCTCCGCCGGCGACCTTGTGGGCGACCGCCAGGGACCACTGCTGGACGCTGAGCGTGCGCGCGCCGGCGACCAGGGAGCCGAACAGGGCTTCCCAGACGAGGGCGTAGACGAGTCCGAAGACCACCGCGTGCCGGGAGACCGTGCCGAGCAGCAGGAAGAGTGCCGCGTAGGCGATGGAGGCGACCAGCGCGGCCACCGTGTAGGCGACGGCGATCTGCTGTCCGTTGCCGTTGAGGATGAGGCCGGCGATCAGCATGGGGACCGCCGAGAACACCATGGTGACGGCGACCGCCACGATCAGCTTGGTGAAGATGATCGTGGGCCGCTTCAGCGGCTTGGACAGCAGGTACACCACGGAGCCGTCGTCGATCTCCGGTCCGATCGCGCCGGTGCCCGCGATGACGCCGATGATCGGCACCATCGTGGCGAGCCCGAGCCCGCCCAGGACGTCGACCGCGGTCTGGTCGTCGGCTCCGGTGAGGCCCCGCACCACCACGGAGATCATGATCAGCAGGACGGGCAGGGCGCCCAGGATGAGGGCCCGGCGCCGGCCGAGCAGGGCCCGGTAGGTGAGTCGGGCGACTGTGGGGTCGTACATCTCTTGGCCTCCTACGCCGCGACGAGATACGAGAAGACTGATTCGAGCGACTCGTCCGACGGCGAGACCGCGAGCAGCCGGATGCCGTGCTCCTTGGCCACCCGGGGCAGCAGGGCCGTGAACCGGCCGAAGTCGACGGCCTGGATGCGCAGCGCGCCCTCGGCCAGGTCGACCTCGATGCCGGACGTCGACGGGTCGGCGATCAGCGCGGCCGCGAGGGCGCGGTCGTCGCTGGAGCGGACCAGGTAGCGGTGCGGGCGGTCGGTCATCAGGCGGCGGATCTTGCGGAAGTCACCGCTGGCCGCGTGCCGGCCGGCCACCACCACCTCGATGTGCCAGGCGAGTTGCTCGACCTCTTCGAGGATGTGGGACGAGAACAGCACCGTACGGCCCTCGTCGCCCATCCGCCGCAGCAGGTCCATGAGTTGCATGCGCTGGCGCGGGTCCATGCCGTTGAACGGCTCGTCCAGCAGGAGCAGCGACGGTTCGTGCACCAGGGCGCTGGCCATCTTCACGCGCTGACGCATGCCCTTGGAGTACGTGGAGATCTTCCGGTCCTGCGCGTACTCCATCTCGACCGTGGCCAGCGCCTTCTGGGCGGCCTTGGCGCCGAGACCGTGCAACTCGGCGTTGGCGACGACGAATTCGCGTCCGGTGAGGAAGTCGTACATCGCCTCGCGCTCGGGGACGATGCCGATGTGCTTGTAGATCTGCTCGTTGCGCCAGACCTGCTGGCCGTCGAGGGTGACGGTGCCGGTGGAGGGGGCGAGGAAGCCGCCCATCATATTGATGAGGGTGGACTTTCCGGCGCCGTTCGGGCCGAGGAGTCCGGTGACGCCGGGGCCGACGTTCATGGTGATGTCGTTGACGGCGACCACGTTGCCGAACCAGCGGGAGACGTGGTCGATGGAGAGCGTGGTCACAGGCCCACCTTCCGGTAGCGGCGGATCAGGAGGCCGTAGGTCGCGGCGATGAGGCCCAGGACGGCGAGGACGTAGACAACGCCCTCCGCGTGGCTGGGGCCGACGCCTCCGGGGAACGCCGAACTCGCGCCCAGGAACGCCGACTGAAGGCCGTCGATGAGCGTGACGGGCGAGAAGAGGCCGATCCAGGGGATGGCGCTCGTGGAGTTCTGCGCGTCGGCGATCGCCTGGAGGGTGGAGACGGCGCCGGAGGAGATGGTCAGTACGGCGATGACGGCGGCGATGCCGAAGCCGCGGCGCGGGGTGACCGCGGCGATGACCAGGCCGATGCCGGCGAAGAGCAGCGAGAGGAGGGTCACGGAGACGAGTCCCTGGGCGAAGCCCTTGGTCTGGTCGGCGAAGTCCAGCTTGGCGAGCAGGGCGCCCACGTAGAGCACGATCAGCGGGGCGGCGGTCAGGACGAGCATGGCCGAGGCCAGGGCCGCGAACTTGGCCCGCACATAGTCGGCGGTCTCGATCGGCCGCGAGAAGTACAGCGGCACGGTCTTGAAGCGCAGGTCGCGCGAGACCGACTGCGGTGCCTGCGAGGCGACGTAGAGGCCGATGACGGCCTGCATGATGATCGCGTAGCGCGTGTAGTCGACGGGCAGGTCCTTGGCCTTCGTGGCGACCGCGACGGCCACCATGATGGCCGCGGGCACGCACATGACCACGAACAGCAGCATCGGCAGCACTTTGGACTTCACCGAGCGGCCGAGGCCGTAGGAGCCGCGCAGGGACTGCGAGCAGAGGGAGCGGCGGGCGTAGGCGCGGCCCAGGCGGGGGCCGTCGTAGTGGCGGTAGCCGATGTTGTGGATGCGGGTCTGGTCGCCCGGCTGGGGGACCAGGGGCTGGTCAATTGCCATGGCCTACGGCCTCCTTCCGCTCTGCGTCGCTGTCGGTGCCGGTGTCGGCGTCGGTGAAGACCTCGGAGATGTGGTGCCTGCGCTGCTCCATGCGCACAAGGCCCAGGCCGAGGTCCGCGATCGTGTCCCGGACCACGTCGTACGTCTCCTCGCCCGTGGCCGTCAGGAGGAGGACGTGGCCCGCGCCCGGCAGGCCGCTGCCGTCGTGGGTGTCCACCCCGCGCGCGTGGAGCGCGTCGCGCACCGCGCGGGTGCCGTCCGGGTGGTCGTCGGTGTCGGTGACCTCGATCGCCAGGGTCGTCGTGGTCTGGGTGAAGTCCGTGGTGGAACTTGAGCGCAGGAGCTTGCCGCCGTCGACCACGATCACGTGGTCGCAGGTGCGCTCCAGCTCGCCCAACAGGTGCGAGGTCACCAGGACCGAGATGCCGAAGTCCGTGTGGATGCGGCGGATGAGGCCGAGCATCTCGTCGCGGCCGACCGGGTCGAGGCCGTTGGTCGGCTCGTCCAGGAAGACCAGCTGCGGGTCGTGGACGAGGGCCTGCGCGAGCTTGACGCGCTGCTTCATGCCCGTCGAGTAGCCGCCGATGGGGCGGTAGCGCTCCTCGTACAGACCGACATGGCGCAGGGTGTCCGCGGTGCGCTCGCGGGCCGCGGTGGGCGGCAGGCCGGACATGCGCGCCATGTGGACGACGAACTCGGTGGCCGAGACGTCGGGCGGCAGACAGTCGTGCTCCGGCATGTACCCGACGCGCTCGCGGATGTCGGCACCCTTGGTGGCGACATCGAGGCCGAGCACTTCGGCTCGGCCCTCGGAGGCGGGGGACAGACCCAGCAGGATCTTGATCAAGGTGGACTTGCCGGCTCCATTGGCACCGACGAGCCCTGTCACACCGGGTCCGACGTCCACGGAGAGCCGGTCAAGCGCGGTCACCCGTGGGAACCGCTTGCTCAGGCTTTCGGTCGCGATCACAGTCACGTCTACGAAGGTAGTGACGCGGACCACTGCGGTCGTCACCCCGCAGAGCTGTCCTCACGTCAGACTCCAGACGTACGGGTCCGTAGGGGATGCCCCTACCTGAGAGCTACGCGACCGGCCCTCGCGGTTATCCACAGGTAGAGATCACGCCTATTGACGCAGCCTCTAACAACTGTCACATTCACGAGTGTCAAGTTGCGAGCACGTACCGCAGTCGGTGTGGACAGGTGGGGCGGTGGCATGACTACGGCGGTGACACGCGAACTCTCCGCGGAACTGCGGGGGTTCAGGGAGGTCCAGCGGCTGGCGTACGAGTGCGCCGAGGCCGTCGCGGACCGGTTGGAACCCGGGGTGACCGAGCGCGACGCGGCGCGGATGCAGCGGTCGTGGCTCCGCGCGCGGGGTGTGCGGGACTGGTTCCATCTGCCCTTCGCCTGGTTCGGCGACCGCACGGCGTTCACGGGCTTCCTGGTGCCGCTGCAGTTCTTCCCCACGGGCCGCCGGCTTGAGCCCGGGATGCCGTTCATCCTGGACATGGCCCCCGTGTACAAGGGCTTCACGGCCGACATCGGCTACTCGGGCTCCCTGGGCGCCAACCCGGTGCAGGACAGGCTGATGGCCGACCTGGAGGCGCACCGCGCGCTGCTCCTGCGCGAGGTGCGCGAGCGGCGCCCGCTGCGCGAGATCTACGAGGACGTGGACCGCCTCATGGTCGGCCAGGGCTACGCCAACCGGCACCGCGCGTATCCCTTCGGCGTGATCGCGCACAAGGTCGACCGGGTCGCCGAACGCCCTTGGTCCCCAAGGCTGTTCGGGTTCGGCACCCAGTCCCTGAAGGGCCTCGCGAGCGACGCGCTGCACGGCCACCGCGACGGCTGGTCCCCGCTCTGGTCGCCGTACCGCTTCTCCGACCATCCCCCGCACCCGGGCCTGTGGGCGGTCGAACCGCATCTCGGATTCCGGGGCACGGGCGCCAAGTTCGAGGAGATCCTCGTCGTCACCGATTCCAAGGACCCCGAACAGAGCGCCTTCTGGCTCGACGACGATCTGCCGCACGTGCGGCGCTGGGCGGAGGACAAGTGACGCTTGAGGGTGCGCGTGAGCGCTGGGTGCGGACCGGCGGAGTCGAGCTGTGCGTGGCCGAGCTGGGGGACCCCTCGCGCCCCACGGTCGTCCTGGTGCACGGCTACCCCGACAGCAAGGAGGTGTGGTCCCAGGTCGCGTCCCGGCTCGCGGACCGCTTCCACGTCGTCCTCTACGACGTCCGGGGCCACGGCCGGTCGACGGCACCGGAGCCGCTGCGGGGCGGGTTCACCCTGGAGAAGCTCACGGACGACTTCCTGGCGGTCGCGGACGCGGTCAGCCCGGACCGGCCCGTGCACCTCGTAGGGCACGACTGGGGCTCGGTGCAGTCCTGGGAGTTCGTCACCGTCGAGCGCACGGTGGGCCGGATCGCCTCCTTCACGTCGATGTCCGGGCCGTCCCTCGACCACTTCGGGCATTGGATCAACAAGCGCCTGACCCGGCCCACCCCGCGCCGCGTCGGCCAACTCCTCGGCCAGGGCGCCAAGTCCTGGTACGTGTACCTGCTGCACACGCCCGTGCTGCCCGAACTCGCCTGGCGCGGCCCCCTGGGCAAGCGCTGGCCGAAGATCCTTGAGCGCGTCGAGAAGGTCCCCGGCGGCGACTACCCCACGTCGTCGCTCCCCACGGACGCGGCCCACGGCGCCTGGCTGTACCGCGACAACATCCGCGCGAGGCTGCGCAGGCCACGCCCCGACGCGTACGCGCACGCGCCCGTGCAGCTCGTCACGCCCCTGGGGGACGCGTTTCTCTCCGAGAAGCTCTACGACGAACTGGAACTGTGGGCGCCGGGGGTGGTGCGCCACACGCTGCCCGCCAAGCACTGGATCCCACGCACCCGCCCCGATCAACTGGCGTCCTGGATCACGGAGTTCGTGACCACCCATGAGGGCGAGCGCCCCAGGTCGACGCCGGCGACCGGCAAGTACGTCGAGCGGTTCGGCGGGCAGCTCGTGCTGGTCACGGGCGCGGGCAGCGGCATCGGGCGGGCCACGGCGTTCGCCTTCGCCGAGTCCGGCGCGCGCGTGGTGGCCGTCGACCGGGACACGGAGAGCGCGGCCCGCACCGCCGAACTGGCCCGGCTGATCGGCGCCCCCGAGGCCTGGGCGGAGACGGTCGACGTCTCCGACGAGCAGGCCATGGAGAAGCTCGCAGCGAAGGTCGCCGCCGAGTACGGCGTGGTGGACGTCCTGGTGAACAACGCCGGAATCGGACTCTCCGGTTCCTTCTTCGACACCACCCCGGAGGACTGGAAGAAGGTCCTCGACGTCAACCTGTGGGGCGTGATCCACGGCTGCCGCCTCTTCGGGAAACAGATGGCCGAGCGCGGCCAGGGCGGCCACATCGTCAACACGGCCTCGGCGGCGGCCTTCCAGCCCTCCAAGGTGCTGCCCGCCTACAGCACCTCCAAGGCGGCCGTGCTGATGCTCAGCGAGTGCCTGCGCGCGGAACTCTCCGGCCAGGGGATCGGTGTCTCGGCGATATGCCCGGGCCTCGTCAACACCAACATCACCTCGACCGCGCACTTCGCCGGGGTCGACGCCGCCGAGGAGAAACGGCGCCAGAAGAAGTCGGCACGGCTCTACGGGCTGCGGAACTACCCGCCGGAGAAGGTCGCCGACGCGATCCTGCGGGCCGTCGTCCGCAACGAGGCCGTCGTGCCCGTCACCCCGGAGGCGCGCGGCGCCCATCTGATGTCCCGGTTCGCCCCGCGCGCGTTGCGGGCGATGGCCCGCCTGGAGCCGCCGCTGTGACCTCCGGGAACGAGCAGCACACGATCGCCCCGCGCCGGGTCACCTTCGACTGGGCGCGCACACCCCTGCACTGGATACCGGACGAGCCGACCGCCACCCACGTCATCAACGTGCTGCATCTGCTGCTGCCGGCGGGGGAGCGGTGGTTCGTGAAGGTCTTCAAGGAGGGCCTGCCACTGGTCAGGGACCCCGAACTCCTCGCGGACGTCAAGGGGTTCATGGGCCAGGAGGCCACCCACAGCGTCCAGCACGCGCACGTGCTGGACCATCTCGCGGCCCAGCGCCTCGACACCGCGGACTTCACCCGGCACGTCGACTTCCTCTTCGAACGGCTCCTCGGCGAACGCCCGCCGCTCGGCGCACCGGTGCCGGAGCGGGAGTGGCTGCGCTTCCGGCTGGCGGTCGTCGCGGCGATCGAACAGTTCACGGCGGTGCTGGGTGACTGGATCCTGGCCGCCGAGGCCCTCGACCGGGCAGGCGCCGACGCGATCATGCTGGACCTGCTGCGCTGGCACGGCGCCGAGGAGGTCGAACACCGCGCGGTGGCCTACGACATGTTCCAGCACTGCGGCGGCCACGGCCTCCCCCGCTACGCCCGCCGCGTCGCCGGCATGGCGGTGACGGCACCCGTGATGCTCTCCCTGTGGGCCTGGGGCACGGCCTACTTGATCCGCCACGACCCCCAACTCGCCGGCCGCGTGCGCTACTCGCTCACCGAACACAACAGGGCCGTACGAAAAGGCCTGTTGCCCACCTGGCGCTCACTCGGCGCGGCCGTCCCCCGCTATCTGCGCCGCTCCTACCATCCGTCGCGGGAGGGGTCGTTGAACCGGGCGGTGGAGTACCTGAAGCGCTCACCGGCGGCACGGGCGGGGGCCGCGTGAACACCGGGTCGGGTTCGGGCTCCGGCCCTCGCGAAGCGGCCTACCGCATCGAGGACCTCGCGCACCTCAGCGGCGCCACCGTCCGCACCATCCGCGCCTACCAGGACCGCGGCCTGCTCCCCCGCCCCGAGCGGCGGGGCCGGGCCAACGTGTACGCCGATGTCCATCTCGCCCGGCTCCGGCAGATCGCGGACCTGCTCGACCGCGGCTACGGCCTGGCCTCCATCAAGGAGTTGCTGGACGCCTGGGACGCGGGCCGGGGGCTGGGCGGGGTGCTCGGGCTGGCCGCCGAGGTGGACGGGCCGTGGACCGACGAGGAAGCCGTCCGGATCTCGCGCGCCGAGCTGGAACAGCGCTTCGGCGGCAGCCCGGACGACGCCGCAGTCGCCGAGGCCGTCGAACTCGGCGTACTGGAACCGGTCCCCGGAGATCCCGACTCCTTCCTCGTGCCGAGCCCCCAAGAGCTGGCTGTGGCCGTCGAGTTGTACGCCTCGGGTGTTCCCCTGCCCGCGATCTCGTCCCACCTAAGGGAGTTGAGGGTCCAGGTAGAGCACATCGCCTCCCGTTTCCTGGAGTTCACCACCGAGCACGTCTTCGCCCGCTACCTCGACGGACCGCACCCTCCGACCGACGCGGACGCGACCGAAGCGGCCTCGCTCGTACGACGGCTGCGGCCCCTCGCCCAGCAGACCGTGGACGCCGAACTCGCCCGCGCGATGCGCCTGTTCGCCAACCGGACCCTGCGTCGGCACCTCGGTACGGCGGAACCTCCGCAATCCGTGTCCTCATCACGTTCCGTGGCCGTGCCCGAGACGACAATGCGGGCTGTTGAGGGGTTGGTTGGCCCGGCGAAGGCGGCGGAGTTCATCGCGCTGGCGGCTGAACGGGAGCTGCGGGCAAGGGCTTTGGATGCGCTCATGCCAAGGGGTGGGCCCCCAGCCGATCTTGACGAACAGGTGTGACATGACAGGGAGTTGTCCACAGAAACGCCAATTCCCCTGTGGATAACTACAGTTGGTTGTGGATCAAACATCGGCCGCAAAATAAAGTGCGTGATCCACGTCTCTCCCGTCATGCTGACCGGATGGATGAAAGACGCACCGTGAAGGTGTCGAAGTACCTCTCCAAGCATCTGCGCCACCAGCCCGAGCGGATCGGGCTCACCCTCGACGAGGCCGGCTGGGTCGAGATCGACACGCTGATCGCCGCCTGTGCCGCACACGGGTTCCGGTTCGACCGCGAAGAACTCGACCACGTGGTGGCCACGAACGACAAGCGCCGCTTCGCGATCGAGAGCACCCGTATCCGCGCCAGCCAGGGCCACAGCATCGAGGTCGACCTCGGACTGCCCCCGGCCACCCCGCCGCCGTACCTCTTCCACGGCACGGTCGCACGCAACCTGGACGCGATCCGGGCCGAAGGGCTCCGGCCCATGAACCGCCACGCCGTCCACCTCTCCGCCGACCGGGAGACCGCGACCCGTGTCGGCGCCCGCCGCGGCCGGCCCGTCGTGCTCTCCGTGGACGCGGGCACGATGCACAAGGACGGCCATGTGTTCCGGGTCAGCGAGAACGGGGTCTGGCTCACGGAGGCCGTACCCGTGCGGTATCTACGGTTCCCCGCGCCCCACTGACCCCGCACCGCGCGAGGATCACCGCCCCCGGCATGGCCTCGGCCGCGCCACCCCCGGCATGATCAGTGGTATGGACCAATTCCACAGCACCGAGGCCGCCGTCACCGCCCTCCGCGCCATCGCGTCCGAGTACACGCGGGAGATCGAGGTCACCCATGACATCGGCGCCGACCAGACCTCCCGCCGCACCTCCGCGGGCTTCGACGTCACCACCGACCCGGACGGTTCACTCCCGCACGAGGCCTTCGCCGAGTTCGGCGGACTGCCGCGGGTGAGCGTGCGGCTCTATCCCGAGGACGACGCCCTGATCACGGTCGAGGGCATCGACTGCCCCGACGTCGCGCGCGACGACGTCCCCGCCTTCCTCCGCTCCGTCTTCGACGGCCACGCCTACGTCAAGACCCGTAGCTTCCCGCCCAGTTGTCGCCTGATCGTCCCGCTGCCCGGTGACCGGACGCACGAGGAGTGGATCTCGATGATCATCCTCACTCCGTGGCTCAACAGCCGCATACGGTGACGGTTTCACGTGAAACACGGACAGCCGCATAGCCTGGGATTCATGAGCCTGCGTCTGAGCACCGTGATCCTCCCGTACCGCCGCTGGAACGAGGGGAGCCGCGAGTCCTGGCAACGCGCGGAGCAGCTCGGCTTCCACACCGGTTTCACCTACGACCACCTGTCCTGGCGCACCTTCCGGGACGGCCCGTGGTTCGGTGCCGTACCGACGCTGACCGCCGCCGCGGCCGTCACCGAGCGGATGCGTCTGGGCACCCTCGTCACCTCGCCGAATTTCCGGCACCCGGTGACCCTCGCCAAGGAACTCATCTCGCTCGACGACGTCTCCGACGGGCGGGTCACCCTGGGCATCGGTGCGGGCGGCACCGGCTTCGACGCCACCGCGCTCGGGCAGGAGCCGTGGAACCCGCGTGAGCGTGCCGACCGGTTCGGGGAGTTCGTTCCGCTGCTGGACCGGCTGCTCACCGAGGACTCGGTGTCGTACGTGGGGGACTTCTACTCGGCGCACGAGGCGCGGAACATTCCTGGCTGTGTGCAGCGGCCCCGGCTGCCCTTCGCGGTGGCCGCCACCGGTCCTCGCGGGCTGAAACTCGCCGCCCGGTACGGGCAGGCGTGGGTGACCACCGGCGACCCCAAGCTGTTCGAGAACGGCACCCCTGAGCAGTCGGTTCACGCCATGCGCGGGCAGGTCGACAAGCTGGCCGACGCCTGCGCCGCGATCGGCCGGGACGCGGCCGGGATCGACAAGATCCTGCTCACCGGTTTCACCCCGGACCGCGGCCGTCCACTGGAGTCCCTCGGCGCCTTCGTCGACTTCGCGGGCCGGCACCAGGAACTGGGCTTCACCGACATCGTGATCCACTGGCCCATCCCGGACTCCGACTTCGCCGCGGACGAGAAGGTCTTCGAGCAGATCGCCATGGAGGCCCCGGCCCAGCTCCGCTGAGCCGGCACCCCGCCCCGCCGACACCGTGGAGTACAACGGCCCTGGTAGGGGCGGTAACCACTCACCTGTGCACACTCCCGCACAGCCGTGCGGGCATATGCGGGAGAATGGCCCGGTGACCTCAGCGACTCGACAGCCCGAGACCCCGGCCGCCGCCGTCCCGCCACGGCTGATCGCCACCGACCTGGACGGCACCCTGCTGCGCGACGACAAGTCGGTGTCCCCCCGCACGGTGGCGGCCCTGGCGGCAGCCGAGGAGGCGGGTGTCGAGGTCTTCTTCGTCACCGGCCGCCCGGCCCGCTGGATGGACGTCGTCAGCGACCACGTCCACGGCCACGGCCTGGCGATCTGCGGCAACGGCGCCGCCGTGGTCGACCTGCACGGCGGCCCCGGCGCCCACCGCTTCGTGAAGGTCCGCGAACTGGCCCGGGAGAACGCCCTCGACGCCGTACGCCTGGTGCGCGAGGCGGCGCCCGGGACGGTGTACGCGATCGAGCTGACGTACGGCTTCTACCAGGAGCCGGCGTATCCGAAGCTGCACCTGGAGATACCGGACACCCTCGCCACCGCCGAGAAACTCCTGGCGCCGGACGCCCCGGGGGCCGACGAGCCGGTGCTGAAGATCCTCGCGTTCCACCCCGAGCTGGACCCGGACGTCTTCCTGAACGTCGCCCGCCTCGCCCTCGGCGACCGCGCGAACGTCACCCGCTCCAGCCCCAGCGCCCTGCTGGAAATCAGCGGACCCGGCGTCTCCAAGGCCAGCACCCTCGCCCTGTGCTGTGCGGAGCGCGGTATCGCGCCCGAGGAGGTCGTCGCCTTCGGGGACATGCCGAACGACGTCGAGATGCTCACCTGGGCGGGACAGTCGTACGCGATGGGCAACGCGCACCCCGCCGTACTCGCCGCGGCCTCCGGGCGGACCGTCGACAACAACGAGGACGGCGTGGCGGTCGTGATCGAGCGGATGCTGGCCGAGCGGCGGTGACGGCGGCCGTAGTAACGGGCGTAGTCCCGGAGCGCGCCCCTTACGCGAGCGACGAGTGCCCTAGCCGAGCGGGACTCCTCGCTGTGCCAGCCACGGCAGGGGGTCGACCGCCGATCCCATGTCCGGGGTGACCCGTACCTCGAAGTGCAGATGTGGGCCGGTGGAGTTGCCGGTCGTGCCGGACTGGGCGATCCACTGGCCGGTGGTGACACGGTCCCCCTGGTCGACGGTGACGGCGGCGAGGTGGGCGTACTGCGTGTAGTAGCCGCCCGGGTGCTCGATGACGATCTCGATGCCGAAGGCGCCTCCGCAGGACACCCGCACCACCCGGCCCGCCCCGGCCGCCCGGACCGGAGTGCCGATGGGCACCGCGAAGTCCTGGCCGGTGTGCCGGTTCGCCCAGCGGGAGCCGCCGCTGCCGAAGCCCGCGGACAGGTCGACGGTCTCCACCGGCGCGACCCACGGGTCGGTGACCTGGGTCGGCGGCTGGTCGAGGCGGACGGCGCCCCGGCAGCTGCCCGCCGCGACCGAGGCGTCCGCCTGGCCCTGCAACTGGCCGCGCGCCTCTTCGAGTTTCCGCTGGATGCCCTGCTTCAGGTCGGCGAGTTCGGCGTTGCGCTTCTCCAGCGTCCGCCACGCCGACGCGGCCTTCGCCTCGTCACCGGCGAGGCGCGCCTCGGCCCGGTGGCTCCTGCCGATCGCGTTGCCGACGGCGAGATCCGCCTGGGAGAAGACGTGCTGATCGCGCATCAGGTCCTCGGGGCTGTCCGCGAGGATGATCCGGGCCGCCATGGGGATACCGCCGCCGCTGCGGTACTGGGCACGGGCGATCCGGCCCAGGTCCTCGTGCAGCCGTGCGATCTCCCGCCGTTCGCGGTCCAGTTGCCCCTCGACCTGCTGGGCACGGGCCCGTTGCGTGTCGGCCTCCTGCCGCCCCGCCTCGTACCGCTGCGCCGCGACGGCCGCGTCCTGGTACAGCCGCGCCACCTCCGCACTGGCCCCGGCGGCGCCCTGGGAGTCACCGTCGCCGGGGCGGGCCGCCAGGACGGCGAGCGCGCACAGCAGCACCGGAACGAGCAGTGGATGACGGCGAGATGAGCGCATGTCAGCGATCGTGACCCGCGCGACGGACGAAGGCCCTGTTCAAGTCGTACGCATGGGGGACGCGTTGCTGCGAACGGCTCAGCGGGAGCCACAGCGGACGGGGGTCCTGACAGGGCTCAGTGGGAGTGACGGCGGACAGGGTCCCGCCGGGGCTCAGTGGAAGCCGCTCTGAACAGGGGCCCGGCCGGGGCTCAGTGGGGGTGCCTGCCACACCACCGTCGTACCGCCGCCGTCCTCGCCGATGCCCGGCCCGTACCAGCTGTCGCCGCCCAGGGATTCGGCCCGGCGCTTGAGGTTCTTCAGGCCGCTGCGCCGACCGCCGGCCGGGATGCCGACCCCGTCGTCCGCGACGGTGAGCCGTACGCCGGGCCGCCCGTCAGGCAGGGTGGCGGTGGCGTCGACGACGACCTCGATGCGAGCGGCCTCCGCGTGCCGGAACGCGTTGGAGAGTGCCTCGCGCAGGGCGGCGATGAGGTTCTTGCCGGTGAGGTCGCCGACCGTCGTGTCGACCGCGCCGACGAAACGGTGCCCGGGCTTGAAACCGAGCGGCACGGCCGCCATGTTGATCTCCCGCAGCACCCGCGTACGCAGCCCTGAGGGCGCTTCGGCGGGGCCCTGCTGGAGCGCGAAGATCGCGGTGCGGATCTCCTGGATGGTGACGTCGAGTTCGTCGACGGCGTTGCCCACACCGTGCCGCACCTCGGGGACGAGCGGCCCGCGCTGGGCGCTCTCCAGCATCATCCCGGTGGCGAACAGCCGTTGGATGACCAGGTCGTGCAGGTCGCGGGCGATCCGGTCGCGGTCCTCGTACACCGCGAGCCGCTCCCGGTCGCGCTGGGCCTCGGCCATCATCAGCGCGAGCGCGGCCTGCGAGGCGAACTGGATCGCCAGGGTGCGCTCGGCCTCCGTGAACGGCCGCTCGCCCTGCGCACGGGGCGTGACCAGGGCCCCCAGGACGCGCCCTCCGCTCTGCAGGGGCAGCGCCATGATCGGCCCGTACGCGCGCGCGAGGGCGCTGATCATCCGGGGATCGGTGGCCGCGTCCGCCACGAACACCGGCTGTCCGTCGAGGAGTTGGGCGACGATCGCGCTGTCCGGCGGGACGACCCTGCCGAGCTGGTCCGACGGCTCTTCCGAGGCCACGGCGACGATCTCCATGCCGCCCTCGGCGGCGGGCAGCAGCACGATCCCGGCCGCCGAACCGGACAGTCGGCGGGCCCGTTCCGCGACGACCTGCAGCGCGTCCTCGGCGTCCCCGCCGGACAGCAGGGCGGTCGTGACGGCCACCGACCCGTCGATCCACCGCTCGCGCTGTTTGGCGGCCTCGTACAGCCTGGCGTTGCCGATGGCGATACCGGCCTCGGTCGCCAGCACCCGGACCATGCTGACGTCGTAGTCGTTGAAGGGGTCGCCGCCGCGCTTCTCGCCGAGATAGAGGTTCCCGAAGACCTCCCCCGAGACGCGAACGGGAACGCCGAGGAAGCCGCGGATCCGTGGATGGTGCTCGGGAAAACCCAAGGAGCGCGGGTCCTTGCTCACATCCACCAGCCGTACCGGCTCCGGCTCCCGGATGAGCGCGCCGAGCAGCCCCGTGTGTCCGTCGGGAAACCGCCCGATGCGTCGCGCGGTCCCGGCGTCGACCCCGTGGAAGACGAAGTCGGCGAGCGCGTCGCCGTCCTCGTCGACGACACCGATCCCCGCGTAACGGGCTTCCGTCAGCGTGGCCGCCGCCTCGCAGATCCGCTCCAGCGTGGAGTGCAGTTCGAGCCCGCTCCCCACGGACCGCATGGCCGCCAGCAACTGCGGAACGCGGGCAGCCAGTTCGGCCGAGAGTCCCGGGGCGGGCGACGGGGGACC
>NZ_JBXVPZ010000078.1:0-28839 GCF_057961495.1 Streptomyces sp. P5F9
GAGTAGGCGGGGTCGGCGGCTTCCTGCGTTCCCGGGTCCCGGGTCCCCCGGGGTCTCGCGTTCCCGGATTCCCGCGTTCCTGGTCCGAGGGGTCATCGGTCCTCCGGCGGCAGCTTCCCCTCGGTCGCCAGCCGGGCGAGGGCCTCGCGGCTGCGGGGTACGGTGTCATGCCAGTTCAGCATCGCGACTGCCTGGTGTCGGGGACGAACCCGAACCGGGCGTACCGCTCGGCGAGTTCCATCGCCCACGGGGTGACGAGGGTGTCGTCGTCGACGCACATGCCGAGCCAGGTGAAGACCTCGCCGGCGATCCAGCCACTGATCCACGTCACCCAGCGCCGGACGAAACGCGCGGCCTCCTCGCTGTCCGGGTCCCCGGGTACGCCGGGGATGTTGAGCAGCGCGCACTCGCGGGTCGCCTCGGTCATCCGTTCCTCGGTGACCAGGCTCGCGTACGGCATGAAGTCCCGCAGCACCGTGCGGACTTCGAGCCAGGCGGGCGGGTCCTCGTCCTCGTCCTCGTAGCTGTGCCAGGAAGGGGCGGGGACCGGGTCGGGTTCGGGGGCCGTGGGTGCGCAGGCCTCAAGGATCGCGCGGGCGCGGGCGATGTTGTCGGCGGTTTCCGGGAGTTCGGCGGGCCACACGAAGCCCGCGTCCCAGCTGTAGGGGAGGTCGCATAGGGCGGTGGGCAGCAAGTGGCGCTCGTCCTGGGCCGGTTGGTGTGTGCGGGCCTCGTGACCAGGGCGGTTCACCAGGGGATACTCCGCAGGCGGCGGTCCCACCACCAGCGTTCGGTCTCCGTGTGGTCGCCGGGCTCCGTGCCGTTCCGGAACTCGTCGTCCAGACGGGCCAGCGCCGCACACAGGCGCTCGGCGTGTTCGGTGTCGGCCTCGGCCACCAGTCGCACCAGGTCGTCCCGGGCCCGGAGATCGCGCTGGAAAAGGTCCTCACGGTAACGCCCTGAGGGGCTCCACCCAGTGCTCAGACGGCGGACGAGCCGTTCCCATACACGCAGGCAGTAGTGGACGCGGCCTTCCACGCTCGCCGTCGTCCCCGTCGGATACGTGGCCAGGAAGGCGTCGGCGACGGGGGTCTCGATGTGCTCACCGTCGAGCACTTCGGGGAGGTTCTCCACTCTGGCCCGCGGAAGGTCGGGCACGTGCTCCTCCACCACGTCCACCCGGTACGTCGTGTCCTCGTCGGAGTCGATCGTCTCCAGACGGCATCGCACGGCCCGTCCGTCCGGCACCGCGACCCAGTAGGCGCTGTCCAGGACGAGGTCCGGCGAGGGGTAGAGAACCGAGGTCGCCGTCCGGACCGCGAGCCCGTGTGCGAGATCCGCCTCCGTGCGGGCACCCGCCGTCCCGTCCTCGACGTAGAGGTCGAGTTCCAGCGCCACGTCACCGGGCGGCAGCACACGGTAGGTGCACAGGACGGGGGCGTCCCAGCGCCGCGCCTCCTGGTCTCCGTCCGTATCGGCGACATCGACCGCTACCAGCGCTACGCCCAGCAGATCCGCCAGCGCCCCCCGCAGGATCGTCGCCTCGACTTCCATGACGGTGAGGAGATTCGCGATCACTTGTACGTCCCGTCGTACACCTGCTTCGCCTTCGCCACCTTTTCGGGGTTGTTGACGAACTTGGGGTCACGCTGGAGTTGCTGCGACTTGCTGAGGTCGCCCTTGTTCCGGACGATCTCCTTCAGAGCAGCGTATTCAATGCGGTCCATGTCGACCAGGCCAGGGCCGGAGACCGGGAAGACCGTTCCATTGTCCTCGACCCGGTACTTGCGACCGTTGATCTCGTAGGTGTTTCCGTCGGGCGACAGCGTGGCACGGTTCTTCGCTATGCCTTCGATGTCCGCACGGACCAGATCCTCGTTTCCCCGAAGGATCACCGTGTTCGCTTCCCTGACCTGACCACTTCCGGCTCCGCTGATGGTGTGCCGCTTGTTGGGGAACCTCAACGTCTTCCCGCGCGCCGGGCCGGCGACATCGTCCCCCGCCTCCCACCGGTCCGCCGCCTTGTCGGCCTCGTCCGCCTGCTTGCGAGCGTCCTCGGCCTCCTTCTTGGCCTCCTCGTCGCAGCCGTCCTCGGCGAGGACGATGTAGGGGGAGCCGCCGGCGGCCAGCACCGTGGAGCCCGTGCCGGGAGCGCCGGTGAGGGTGCCGGGTGTATCGGGGCCGTTGCCGTCGTACGGAATGCGGCGGCTCGGTGCGCCGATCGTGCAGCCGGTCTTCTCGGCCTTCTTCTCCGCTTCCTCGGCGGCTTCGTCGGCTTCCTTGGCGGCCTTGTCGGCGCCCTCGACGTCGCCTGCCTTGGCCGCCTTCTTCGCGTCCTCCGCGGCCTTGGCCGCCTTCTCGGCAAGTTCGCCGAGCTTCCCCAGCTTGCCGATCTTGCCGAGGTCGCCGACCTTCTCGACGATCTTCGCGCCGTCGTAGCCCGGGATGAAGAGGGAACCGACGTTCCAGAGGACGTGGGTGACGGCGCGGGTCTTGTCGCCGTTGTTCCAGTCCTTGGCGACGTCGTCGCCGATGAACACGTCGTAGAGAACCGTGCCACCGGTCTTGACGGAGGCACCGGCCCAGTCCCACAGGGCGCCCCCGTAGTCGCCGTCGGACCACTTCTTGCCGGCGTCCTTGGAGTTCTTCGACCAGTCGTCGCCGAGCTGTTTGCCGTAGTCGCCGATGCCCTTCAGGGTGTCCATCGGGTGGCGGACCATGTCGTAGATGCCGGTGAGGTCGCCCCAGACGCCGTCGACGAAGAGGCCCTGGCCGACTTGTTTGACCTGGTTGCCGGCGCAGCCGAAGAAGGCGCCGACGCCGGAGAAGCAGCCGTCGTCGTCTTTCTTGTCGTCCTTGTCGTCCTTGTCGTCCTTGTCGTCGGCGGGGGCGGGAGCTGGCTTCTTGTCGTCGGTCTGGTCCGGGTCGGTGGTGGTGGTTGTGCCGGTGCCGGTTCCAGTGCCACCTGTGGTGCCGGTGCCGCCTGAAGTTCCGCCGTTGCCATTGCCGTTGTTGCCGGCGTTGTTGTCGCCGGCGGCTGTGTCCGTGTCGTCGCCCGTCGGAGCGGGGCAGGCCATGCCGGTGACCTTGCAGACCTCCGACTGGATGCCGGTGAAGATCTGCGTGCCGAGGCCGCTGACCAGCAGCGCGGTGATGATCGCGGCGACGATGGCGATGAACCCGGCGTACTCGACCGCCGTCTGCCCCTCGTCCCGGTGCCAACGGATCAGCCGGGACAGGGAGAACGGCCGGCGCTCCACGCGGTCCAGTTCGGCGAGCCCGTACCACTGGCGGCTTTCGGGACGGGACAGGAAGAAGAGGATGAGGATCGGGAGGAGCAGCTGAAGCCCCCCGCGGGCGGACCCGGAGACGAGGTTGACGACCCCGCCGAGGATCAACCAGCCTTGTACGGCGACGAGTCCACGCCGGACGCGGGTCCCGCCCTCCCAACTCCGCCGGGCGAGCCACCAGCCGAGGGCACCGGGTGCTGCGGCGTACGCGACGAGGGCGATCACCTGTCCGTCGAGGGCGTCGTACGCCCCGGCGGTCATCAACAGCCCGAGCCCGCCGACGAGGGTGACGGCGAAGAGGGCGTGCACCAACACCAGCGCGGTGGCGAGCGGCACGGGCATCTTCCGACGCCCGCTCAACTCACCTTGCCCGCCCGGTACTTCGGGCACTCCTCCGATCGAGGCCATGGTGTCTCCCCCGTCCCCCGACGTCGCTCACAGCACGACAAGACCTTGCAGAGGTTCCAGAGGTTAGGGACGAGGCGGGTGCCCGAGATGGGCCCGTGGACCCAAATCGGTACCCAGATCGGTAATCAGTACCGAGATCGGTACCCAGACGCCTCGTGAGGGCCCGGTTTGCTCGGGCTCAGGCCGCCGTCCCCCGCTGGCGGCTTTCGAGTGCCTTCGCGGCCTTCCGCCTCCCGGAAGCCAGGACGTCGATCGGGGTGCCGGCGCCCTTGCCCGGGGTGTCCTTCCAGACACGGATCTTCTCGACGACCGCGGTGAGCCTTGTGTCCGCGGGCTTCACGTCGATGGAGAACAGCGACTCGTCCGGCCGGCTGTCGTCGCCACCCCATCGGACCACGCCGTCGAGTTCGGCCAGGATGTCGCGGATCACCAGGAGCTGGGGGGAGAAGAACCCTCCCCTCGACCCGGCCGGATAGGAGCCCGGGCGGATCTGTACGGCCGTGCCCGAAGCCTGGTTGGACTCGGTGAGCTCCTTGTTGACCTCGCTCGGGGCCCGCCAGCCGATGACGTCGCCCTTGCGCAACTCGTCGACCTCGTAGTGGAAGCGGCGGATCACGTGGACCAGGACCGCTTCCACGTCACCGACGCAGATGTCGATGGAACAGCCCGTGCCGGGGACCGGGCGCGTCCACACCGTTGAGATGTCGTTGGTCTTCTCCATCAGCTCCCACCCGTTGAGGGAGGTGGGTCGCGCGGTGTCCTCGGCGTCAGGGGCGGTGTCCTCGGCGACGGCGGGAGCCGCCGTCAGGAACCCGCCGGTGAAACCGGCCAGGCCCAGAACTGTCGTGCTCTTTACCGCCGTGCGTCTCGTGATGTGAGCCATCCCGCTGCATCTCCCTTTCGTTTCACTTGTTCTCGTCACTTGTTCTCGATGAAGAACATCAACGCCACCGTGGGAAGAAGGACCAGCAGTGAACTGGCCGTCCAGTAACGCCGTTTGACGGCGTCCCGCTTTCGGCGCATCGCGAGGTTGACCGGAATCCACAGCCCCAGGAACGCCGCCCACATCGGTACCAGCACCAGCAGCCAGGGCAGCATGCCGTCGTTCTCCGTGGGTTCCCGGCGTGTGATTCCCAGGCCCGCGAGGGGGTAGTTCACCGCGAACAGCACGAGGGCCCAGACGGGGATCACGGCGACGATCCCCAGTACGAGATTGACGACGACGGGGGCTGTCCACGTCCGGCGGGCCGAAGGTGCTCGGGCGGAAGTCTCGGGAGCAGTGCGGGAGTTCATAGATTTCGCACGATCTTGTAGTACTTCTCCAGTACCTGGTAAAGGCCGCCGACCTGTCTGCCGTACTCCTGGGCGGCGTCGTTGGTTCCGTTGTAGCGCGCCAGGATCGCCTGGGAATCGGCGTCGCTCGTGTCCAGGCCGGGCCGGGAGAGGCCGATCTGGTACGCGTTGTAGATCGTCAGGTAGGCGGCCGTCTTCACGTTGTACACCGGATCATCGTGCAGTTGGGTCCACACGTCGGTCAGGTTGCCCGCCGTCCCCGGGACCAGCAGCGTGCCGTTGATGATTCCCTGCTGGACGCAGTAGTTCCGTGCCTCGATGGCGACCCAGCCGAAGATCTGTCCCCACCCGGTGCTGCAGTCGTCCTTCAGGCCGTTCTGTACGGCGAGATCCGCGACGGGGTCCAACGGGTTGAACTTGCGCAGCTCCCAGAGCACCGGGGCCTGGATCAGCGCCTTGCGCAGTTTGAGCTGGCGGGCGAGCGAGGTGAAGAGCCAGTCCGCGCCGACGACCAGATCGAACGCCTCGCTGTTGGATATTCCGCCCAGGGTCGCCCAGTCGCTGTCGGTCCAGCCGTCTCCGCCGGTTTCGGGGACCCCGATGGATTCCAGGTAACCGCGCACTTCCTGCAGCATGGCGTCGCGGTAGGTGTCGTCGAACTCGGTGTCCAGCCCGTCGGTGTACGAGCTGGGGTCGAAGGTGTTCTGGCCCACGTCCCGGCCGGACGCGACGTTCTTGTCGATCTCGATGGAGCCGGTTCCCGACCCGACGGCGACGGTGGCGATCTGGTCGAAGGCCCAGTTGTTGGACAGGGGGTATCCCAGGTTCCCCGAGAAACCGCTCGACATGTCCGAGACGAAGCTGGCGTCGGCGTAACCCGCCACCATGGCCCGTGAACACACGTTCCGCGGACCGTAGATGCCGACCAGGTACCGGGAGTTCTCCTGGATCACCCGGTAGATCCCACGGAAGTGCGGAAGGACGTAGTCGGTCACGTCGGCGTCGAGCGCGTCGTAGTCGACGGCGAAGTAGATGCGGGTTCCGTCCTTGAAGCCGTGGTACTTGGCCCACTCGATCGCGTCGTAGGCGTCGTACGTCCCCTGGGGGTAGTTGAAGTACGCGTTGCTGCCGCCCCACGTCTGGTAGATCGGGAAGCAGCTCAGTCCGGCGTCGGCGATGGTCGCCAGTTCGCCGGGCTTGATCACCTTGTCCAGGGTGGTGTTGGGAACGTTGGACAGGTAGCGGCCGACGTACTTGTAGCCCGCCGCTTTGAGGGCCGCCGCCCTGTCCGCGGTGACGGTGGTGACGCAGTCGCAGGCGGTGCCGGGACGGGACTGGTCACCGTAGGAGACCAGCAGGGACGCCCAGGTGGGGAAGTCGGCGTTCGCGGTCTGGGGAAGTCCGACGTAGGCCTGGAAACTCGTCGTCTCCGCCGCCAGCGCGGAGGTGTACGAGCTGGAGAACACGGTGCCGGTGCGCTGGTTGAGGATCAGGGCGGCCGAATAGAGGGACACCCAGGCACCGGAGCTTCCCACCGTGAGGGTGTGGGCCTTGATGCCCGCCTGGGTCGCCGGGCCGAAGACCCCGTTGGCCACTCCGTCCGCCAGGCCGGTCTCGTACTGGATCGCGTACAGCATGGACTTCGCGACATCTCGGGAGTGGTGGCCGTCGCAGGGGATGATGAAGAAGTCCGCGCGGTTGACGTAGCGCCCGTTCAGCCACTGCTGGATCGAACGGATACCGGCGCTGCCCGCGCTGTCCCCGTAGTCCACCAGCACATAGGGGTCCATGTTGAGCAGCGCCTTGAACACCTTCGGCGTCACGTCGCTGCCGGTGTAGACGCCGGCCACACCCATGTCGGATTTCAGGTTCGTCACGGCGGCCTCGACGCGCGAGTTGTAGGTGCCGTCGATCTCACCGCCGTCGTAGCCCTTGCAGTAGAGGCCTGACTGGATGATCCGGCAGAAGTTGGCGGAGGGGACCGTCGAGGCGTTCAGTTTCGGGTACTTCGACGTGAGCGTGCTCAGGGTGGTGGGACCGAAGGTGTCGGACAGCGCGGTGATTCCCAGCTCGTACTGGAGCGCCCGGGTGAGGGCGTACATCGTGTTCCAGCCGGTCTTGCCGTCCTCGTCGACCGTCATGCCGATAACGCTGCCGTACGTTTCGTTCACGAATCTCTGTGCGCGCTCCACTAATTCGTCAGCCATGAGTCCACTTCTCCTGTGGTCGCTTCTGCGGTGGTCGCTTCTGCGGTGAGGCGACAAAAGAAGAGGCGTAAGCCGCACGTTCACTGTGGCCGTTCGACCGCTTGAAACGAGATCGGCTTCCGCCTCATGTCAGTCCAGCCGGTGCTAGCAGCTGTAGCTTTCCTTGCCGTTGACGAGATAGTCGGTTTCGGGCTCGGCCCCCGGACAGGCCTGCAGATACATCCAGTTGGCGCCGCCGGGCAGGGAGGCGTCGATGTAGGCCAGGGTGTTGTAACTCCCGCCGCACACCGTCGAAGCGGCGGCGACGGCCTGCGGGTTCGACGCGGCGGCCTCGGCGGTGGCGCTGTCGGCCACCGAAGCCTGAGTGGTCAGGCCTAGGAGAACAAGCGCCGCGAAGGACACGGCCGCTAATCGCCGTATCATGGACAGGGAACGCACAGATTCCACTCCTGTCGTGTTCCACTGCGCGGCATCCCGGCTATGTGGCGGGTAACCTGGGCCGGGATGCCCGCAGTTGAGGTGATATCGCATTCAGGGATGTTCGCGTCACCTGTGGAAGTACCAGCGAATGAGCTTCTCATGGCCATCCTGGAATTGGCCAAGTCCGGTGCACGACGAAACAGCCCGATTGGTTCGTTGTAGGCGGCCACTTGGAACGCACTCGTGATTACATCGGTATGAAATTCGTGCACAACCAAAAGCGGCGTTCAAGCGTCTCGGGGCAGTTTTTCGGCGGTGTGCGCGCTGTCCACCAGGGCTGTTTCAAAGTCCGGTCGGTCAGGAGAAGTTGCCGGTCACGGCGCGGCGACGATGCTCCCGAAGGCCGCTTCGAACGGACCGAGGCTCCCGTCGTGGACGGACGGCCTTGCCAGTCACCGTTCGGAACCGGAGCCTCGATGTGCCGTCAGCCTGATCGACCTTCACCGGAGCGGAGGCCGAGGCCTCGGTGCCCGGCGGGACGCTGGGGCTCGGGGTGTCGTCGGCGTGCGCCGCGACCGGGTCGCTCGTAGGCCCCTCGACCGGAGATCTGCCTGAGTACAGGTACTCAGGCAGATCTGGTGGCCGATACGGATGGGGCCCGTGATGAGGTCTCGCTACTGTGCTTCTCGACGGGCGGTGTCGCGGTCGCGCGTTCACAGCATCTCGGCGGCGCACTACGGGACTTGGGGGCCACGCATGGCGTGGGAGGGGCAGAGACGTGGGGTTTGACTGGGAGGCGGCCGTGGGCGTCCCGCCCCGCCCCGGTGATGCGGGAAGTGCCCGCATGCAACTGGCGAACCTCGACGGCGGAGCGGGCGGCAGCACCGCGACCGGGGGCGCGAGCGGCACTGAAAGCGGCGGCGACGCCGACCTGCGGATCAGCAAGACGCCGTGGACGAGCGCGTCCGGCGTCGCGGACGAACTGCGCACCGACACCAACAGCGGTCTGACAGAGCTCAAAGAAGCCGACGTCGGTCTGGCGAGCGGCACCAAGGGGTTCGACTGCACGACCGCACTGAACGAGACGCGCGCCACCTGGGAGGCACGGCTCACGGCGGTCCGTGACGAATGCGGCCGACTGCACGGAACCCTGGCCAGCACCGGGAAGCACTTCGGCGAGGTCGACCACCAGGTCGCGAGTCGGGCAGGCGGCGTCCGGACGGGCAGCGTCCCGGACTGGGCGAGGTGACGACGGTGCCCACCTGGCAGCAACTGCGCGACCTGAAGCTGTCCGAATACCGGAACGCAGCCGATGGCTGGCGCAACGTCAGCCACCGCGCCGACACCGCCCGCCTCCGAGTCGACCGGGAGATGACCCTTCCGGTCAGGTCCACCCAGAAGGGCGAGACAGCCACCGCAGCGGCCGGTGACCTGGATCGGCTCAGCCGCAACTACCAGTACGTCCATGCCGAATGCGGCCTCGTCCGGACGGCTCTGGAATCCCTCGCCGCCGGCCTCGAAGGGCCTCAGCGAACACTGAGCCAGGCCTTGCAGGACGCCGAAGCACTCACGTTCACGGTGAACGAGGACGGTTCGGTCACGTATCCCCCGCCCGTCTCGGAGGACGGCACGTCGACGGTCCCTTACGGTCCGTACGTCCCGGGCACGGAACCGGTGAGCCCTTCCCTTCCGTTCGCCCCGGGTGCGGGCGGCGGCACGGCACGGGCAGGCGCCGCGATCCCCTACCTGCCCGGAAAGGGCGAGGGCGGCGACAATCCCAACACGGCCAAGGCCGAGGACATCGCCGAACGCATCGCGAACGCCGTGCGCGCCGCGGGCCAGATCGACGCCCGCTACGCGCCGGTGCTCCGCAGACTCAAGGCCCCCGCCGGGCTGGACGTCACCGACGACATGCTGGTGGACGCCGCCGCGGACATGAAGGCCGTCCGCAAGGCAGTTGGCGGTTTCCTCGACAAGAAGAGCATTCCGCACGGTGCCACCCCCGCCGCGAACAGGAAGTGGTGGGACAGCCTCACCGCCGACCAACGCGACGAGTACGCGACGCTTTATCCGGCCGAGATCGGCGCGCTCGACGGCTTGCCGTCCGAGGTTCGCGACACCTCCAACCGGATGGTGCTGGCGGAGACCCGGGCACAGGTGTGGCAGCGGTACGAGCACCTGGGGCCCGAGCCGTCCCACTACATCCAGGCCGGTGATCCTCCCACCACTGTCGTCAACCCGATCTGGCGGCAGTGGCAGGAGAACGGCGGCCTGCGGCTACGGTCCCAACTCAAGGGAATGGACGCGGTCCAGGCCAGACTGGACGCGAGCGGCGCGCCCGGCGAGAACGGTGAATCCGGCCTGCCGCAGGCGTACCTGCTCGGCTTCGACACCAAGGGCGACGGACACGCGATCATCGCCAACGGGAACCCTGACACTGCGGACAACACGGCGGTGTATGTGCCGGGGACGGGGTCGAAGCTGGAGAACGCGAGCGGTGACATCAAGCGGATGACGGAAGTCTGGCAGAAGGCCCATACGCAGGCTCCAGGCCAGTCCACCTCCACCATCACGTGGATCGGTTACGACGCCCCGCAGAACATCCTCACCGACTCCCCACGGGCGAGCTACGCCTACGACTCCGCGCCCAGGCTGAACAACTTCCTGGACGGCCTACAGACCGCCCAGGGCGGCGCCGACGCCAGTCACACGACGGTGATCGCGCACAGTTACGGCACCACCGTCGTCGGCGCAGCCACCAAGGAACACCACATCGCCGCCGACGACATCGTGGTCGCGGGCAGCCCGGGCATGCTGGTGGGCGACGCGAGCGACCTGGGCGTGGGCAGCGAACACGTATGGTCCGAGGCCGCCGGTGACGATCCCGTGCCCTACATCGGCAAACCGTTCCTCGGCGGTGAGAAATGGGGTGTGGAGACGTACCACGGCGTTCCCTACAACGCCGGTTACGTCACGACGATCCCGTCCGACGAGGCCTTCGGGGCGCATCGGATGGACGTGGACACCAGCGGACACAGTGGATATTGGAACGATGGGTCGTTGTCATTGCAGAACCAGGGTGCGGTTGTTGTTGGCAAATACCGGCTAGTCAAGGAAGCAGATTGAGCCCGATCACGACCCCTTCATCGCGACGCCGCATGTTCTCCGCTGTGGCCCTTGTCCTGCCCCTCCTCGTGACGGGATGCTCGAAAGACGTGAACGACAACAATGTTCCCGATTCCGGAAGTTCTCATCAACCGACCACCCTCGCATTGGACAAGGCCAGAACGAAGGCCAACCACGTCTCCAGCCAGATTCTCGACATGATCGGCATCAAGGATGGCCAGTTGGCCGGAGGAGGGGCAGGCGTTTCCGAGTGCGACGAGGACCCCGAACACCTCTACCTCATGCGCCACCCCTGGTCGATCTACCAGGTGTCCGAGGCCAAGCTGAAACAGGGTTTCCAGCGCTTGAAGGAAAGCCTGCCCAAAAACGGCTGGAAGATCGTCGACTACGGCCCCAACAGCAGCAAGGCAAAGATTCTGGAACTCACGGCGGACTCGAAGACCGAGCCTTTCTCGGTGAACGCCCAGCTTGTCGTGTCGACTCCCACCAACCCTCATGAGTCGGAACCCATGATCCTTGTCGACGTCGTCTCCGGCTGCTACCGCGCCCCCGCAGGCACCGACCTCAGCAAGGAGTACTGACCGGCGTCGGTGCGGATCGCGCCGTCCGCACCGGCCTTCATAGGTTGGGCCCATGGGACTCTTCGACAAGCTCACCGGCACCCAGCACCCGCCAGAAGGGGTGTCGCCGGTCCCGAGAGAGGACCTGCGGGCGGCGCTGCTCGGCCTCAACCAGCCCGAGGTTCCGTACGTCATCCGTTACGGCGGCGGTGAGCAGTGTGACCTGCTCGCGGAGTGGCGGTTGACGGAGCCCGCCTGGCGGCAGGTCTTCGTCCGGTCCGAGGTCAGTCACGCCGTGCGGATCCGGATGCGGTTGGAACACAAGGAACACGAGGTGCGCGCTCTTGAGGAGCAGTGGGAGCTCAGCAGGGTCGGAACTCCGACGAGACTTCAGGTGACGTCGGAGTACGCGCGAGGGCCGAGCCGGATCGTCAGCCGCCAGTGGACCGTCGGACGTGGGGTCGGCGGTCGCCTGGAGACGACGGAGACCTTCCGTTTCGACAGCGCCCAGATGCGCGAGCCGCTGCGCGACACCGTCCTCAAGTCCGGCTGGACCTGGCGGGGAGTGGTCTTCGGCAAGCTGTGAGGTCATCGGCCGCGGTGCTCAGCCTGGCATCAACCCCACCGATCGAGTCCCGCCCGGCCCGGTCGCTCAGGCCACATCCTCGCCAAAGGGGATTTCCAACTTGAGCGGTGCGGGTGTCTTTGCCGGTGCCTGCTGGAGGGGCCCTTCCCTGTGGAAGTGTGACACTTCGGCGAGAAGTGTCACACTTTCGCGCCTCACCCCCCTGGCACGGGGCATCCCCGCGCACCCCTCAACTTCGAAGACGCCCATCCCCGCGGTCGTCGGCCTCCGAGTCCGGCGGGCCCAGGCGTGCGCCACGCGACTCGGCTACGCGTACGGCGTCGGTCAGGCACTCGGCAAGCCGGATGGCCACGTATCGCACCTCGGCGTACGGGGACATGGGGTCGTCCAGCACCTTCCCGGCACCGCCCAACACGTCAGCGGCCAGGCCGAGTTGTACGGCCTCCACCTCGTCCGCGAGGCGCGACAGGTACCCGCCCTCGCTGTCGGTCGACAGATAGCAGGGCTTACCTTCCGGCGACGGCCACGGCAGTAGACGGAGGGGCTCGACGGTCCCCACCGGTTCCGTCAGTTCCCTCTTCTTCATCGGCCTCACCACGCTGCCGCCTCCGTCGCACCGACCGGATGCCGGTCCAGTTCGATCCCGAAGTCGGCGGCCACCACGACCGCGAGGCGCCGACACCGCCGATGGACGAGTTCCCGCTCGTGGGCGACGAGGTAGGGACGGACCAGGTGAGCTTCGCTGCCGTCGAGGGGGACGTCGAGCCCGTAGCTGGAGCGGTGGGCGGGAAGCGAGAGAGAGGAACGCCCGAAGGGCGCCGCCGGTACGGCGATGGGGCGCGTGCCGGCGCGATGAGTTCCCGTGCCGGGGGCGAGCAGGCGGCTCAGCCATGCGGCGAGGCGGCGGATAAGGTCGTGCATGTCGACCTGCTTCCTTCAGGTTGGCCATGCCCCGGGGCCCTGCCAGGCCGCCGGGGTCTGTGCTGTCGTGCATTTTGCCTTAGGAAGCGTTAGGTAGCAATAGGAAGCATACGGTTGCACCCGCATGTGGTAGGCCGCTACGAGGCGCCTTAGCTTGCAGGCATGGTTGATGACCGCGAGTGGAGACCCGACCCGACGAGTCATGTTTACGTGTATCTACAGGTCGTGCATCACATCGCCGAGCAGATCCGCTCTGGGCGTTTACCCGAGGGAGCCCGACTTCCGGCCGAACGTGACCTCGCCGAGCAATACGGCGTTGCCGTCAACACCGTCCGCCGGGCTGTTCGGGACCTTCGCGATCAAGGCCTTGTCATCACTGTCCCCATCAAGGGCACCTTCGTCCGCGCTGACAAGCCGTCCGCCGACGCCCCCGCCGAGATCGAGAGCACCGACTGACGGCCGTCCACGTCAGCTCTCCGTGCGCGGGAACGTCACCTCGACCCTGCGGTTCTTCTTGCGGCCGGCCTCTGTCGAGTTGTCGGCGATCGGGTACTGCTCGCCGTAGCCGCGTACCTCGAAGGTGATGTTCGGGTTGTTCAAGTCCGAGTCCAGGACTGCCTGTACGGCGTCGGCGCGCTGCTTGGAGAGGATGTCGCCGTGTGCGGACGAGCCGAGGTTGTCGGTGAAGCCGAAGACGCGGACCGTCGACGCGTTCTGCTTCTTGATCTCCTCGGCGATCGCGTCGATACGGGACTTCGCCTCGGCGCTCAGCTTGGAACTGTCCTTGCTGAAGAGGACCTCGGCCTGGAGGGCGAAGGTCACGTCCGAGTTGGTGTCCTCACGGCGTTCCTCACCGCCCTGGTCCTCCACGACGGACTTGATGTCCAGGACCTTGGGGTCGGCGAGCGTCGCACCTTCGGGGAGCTTCAGGTCCGGGTCGTTCGGGTCGACCTGCACCGGGGCGGAGGCCGAGGCCTCGGTGCCCGGTGGGACGCTCGGGCTCGGGGTATCGTCGGCGTGCGCCGCCACCGCGCCGACGATATTCGCGGCGACCATGATCGTGGCGGCGGTCACGACCAGAGCGAGACGGGGAGTGGTGGTCACGGCCGCCTCATCCGGAGATCTTGATCGTGGCGACGGCGAACGTCGGTAGCTCGAAGGAGACCTCGGTCGTGGTCGTCGGCGGCGCCGGGAACTGCATGAAGACGGCCAGTTCGTCGCCCGACTTGATCGTCGTGAAGCCGGTCGTCGTCAATGGGCGGCCGTCCGTGTCGCGCAGCACGTAGTAGCGCTTCTTGCCCTTCGAGTCGACGAGCGTGGCGCCGCCGAGCGACGGACCGTTCCTGATGACCTCGGTCTCGTTGCCGCTCAACGCCGCCGGGACCACGACGCTTTTGTCCGCGTCGTTCCTCAGAGTGCCGTTCACCGTGACGAAGCCGCCGGAGTCCCGTGTGGCCGAAGTGATGTCCAGGATCAGCCCGTTCGAGCCCTTCACCTCGGCCAAGGGCGCGTCCGACTGGCCCTCCTGAGCACTCGGATCCGATCCACCGCTCTTGGAGGCCGACGCCGGCGTGTCCGGCTTCTTGTTGTCGTCGCCGCCACCCCCGCAGCCGGCCACGCCGAGGGCCAGACCGGCCGCGACAGCCATGGCGACCATCCCCCTGCGGGCCGTCGAAGTGAACCGAATGCTCATGACTCTGCTTCCCTCATCACTCGTCGTTCGCTTGTCAGTCGGCCAGGTGGACGTCGAAGAGGTCCTCGGGTCCCGGTAGATCCAGATCGGTGAGATGGAGCGGGTCCAGATCCCAGTCCTTGCCGTCCTTGCAGGTGAGCTTCGGCAGCACGTTGTCCCCGGCGCCCTCGCCGGGGAGTTGGAACGTGCAGAGCGGCTCGATCACGGCGGTGGCATGGGCTGTCGAGTACTTGTCCTCCGTGCCCGGGACGATCGAATCTCCGACCGGCTTGTTGGTCTTGACCGCGACCGTGAAGCTCAGGGGCTCCGTCTGTGTGCAGCTGTCCACACCGGCGTCGTTCTGCCCCGCGAGCTCGTCGGCACGCCCGCACGAGGGGGTAAGCCCCTCCGCGATGCCGTCGAAGATGTCCTGCCACTTGGTCGGGTCGAGTACGTCCAGCTTCCACACGCCTGCAAGTTGGTCCCGGGTGTCCTGGGCCGCCGCGAGCGCCGCCGCGTCGGCGGCAGTCTGAGCACCGCTCCGGTTCACCGCGGCCTGGCCGACCGCGACGTAGGCGAACGCGAGGAAGAGCAGACCCGCCACCACCGTGATGTAGATGGGGAAGGCCTGCCCTGCGTCGCTGTACCTACGGCGCCGCATCAGCCGCCGGTGACTTCGGAGATCTTGTTGTTGATCGCGTCGAGGATCGACTGGCCGATGGACGTACCCGTGATCGCCAGCACGATCGCCACCACCACAGCGATGATCCCCAGGTACTCCACCGCGGTCTGCCCCTTGTCGCTGCGGGCGGCGCGGGCCTGAAGGTACGTCACGGTGGTGTTGATCCAGTTGCTCATGGTGTTCCCCTCCGAGAGACTCGATCCCGGCTTCCTCGTCGCCGGTGCCGCTTTCGACATGAGAACGGTATGCCCGAACTACGGGTACGCCAGAGGGCCCCAGGGCCCAAAATCGGGCCCAAATGGAGTTCAGTCGGGTCCCCCGTCGCCGCGTCACCGGTCACCCCAGTCCTCGGGCCGAACCCGGCGCCGTACCAAGCCACTTGGCCGCGGCCTCGGAGCGGCTGGTGCTGTGGAGTTTGGCGAAGATGCGGTTGATGTGGTTCTTGACGGTCTTCTCGGAGATGAAGCAGGTGGCGGCGATCTGCTGGTTGGTCATGCCGGACGCGATGTGGTCCATGATCTCCGCCTCCCTCGCGCTCAGTTGGAACCGTGACCTGTCCAAGGATGACTGTCTCACGGATGGTTGCAATTGCGAAAGGGCATGCGGTGAATTCGGCTGGGGATGGGCCACCGAAGGCTTTGTTCCGTTTGCAGCCGCACCTAGTTGAGAGTCGTATGAGCCCAGGCCCTCGGGCAGGGAGGGGCCTGTCCGCTCCTGTCGCAGCTGCGCGAGCAGTGCGCCCGCCGCCGATGGCGTGAAATGGGCCCTGCCCTGCCTGATGTCCCTTACGGCGGCGACCAGTTCGTCCGCCGTGAACTCGCCGTGGACCAGATAACCGCCCGCCCCGCGCCGCAGCGCCTCCTGGACGATCTCCGACTCACTGCTGTACGTGAGCATCACGACCGGCGCGATCCGCACCAGGTACGGCAGCGCCGAGATGCCGTCCACGCCCGGCATGCGGACGTCCAGGAGGACCACGTCGGGGCGGTGGAAGTGGGCCGCCTCGTACGCCTCCCGGCCGTCCGCCGCCTCCGCTACGACCGTGATGTCCGCGCGGCCCGACAGCAGGGCCGTCAGGCCCGCCCGGACCACCGGGTTGTCGTCGGCCACGACGACCCGGAGGGCTGAAGTCGGGGCCGGTTGCGGGAAGTTGGCGAACGGGTTCGGTGGCGGCTGGGGAGCGCCGGGGTGGGGCGTCGTCTGGTCCGGCATGGCTGCCTCCTCTCAGGTCTCTCAAGTCGCTTGTACGGGTGGGGGGATGGGTTTTTACGTCGTTACGTCGTCAGGGCTCCCAGCGGGAGTTCCAGGCGGACCTCCGTGCCCGCGTCGTGGCCGCCCCGGCCGATGCGGATGCGGGCGCCGACCGACGCGGCCCGTTCGACCATGCCGACCAGGCCGAAGTGGCCTGCCCTGCGCAGCTGTTCGAGGGTGGTGCCGGGCGGCAGGCCGCGGCCGTCGTCGTAGACGCTGATACGGAGGAGGCTGTCGTGGACCCCGGCCTCCACGTCGACCTTCGTGGGGGTCGCGTGGCGGTGGGCGTTCTCCATCGCTTCCGTCGCGATGGTGAGGAGCTGGCGGGCCACGGCGGGCGGAACCGGCGGTACGCCGTGTTCGCCGGTCGGGCGGTAACTCGTGGGCAGCCCGGTCCTGGTGCTGAAGTCCCTTGTGCGGGCGGCCAGTTCCACCAGTACGTCCGTGCCCTCGGCCGGGTTGGACTCGCGCCGCAGGTCCGCCAGGAGTTCACGGGATTCCGCCGCCGCCCTGCGTGCCGAGCGGGCCACCAGCTCCGCCTGCTGTCGGATCAGCGTCGGGTTCATGTGGTCCGCGCCCGCCGAGCCCGCCAGGCCGTCCGCCGCGAGGGCCACGCCGTGCAGGGTCTTCGCCACCGAGTCGTGCAACTCCCTTGCCAGCCGTGCTCGTTCGGCTCCCACCGCCTCCGTTACGGCCAGCCGGGCCTGGACCGTCGTCAACGCCGTCGTGGCTTCGCCGAAGCGGAGCATCAGGTTGCGCAGGGTCACCCCCACCGCGCCGGCGATCACGCACAGGCCGGGGAGCAGGAAGCTCTGCGCCACCGCCCTGTGGGCGTCCGCCGCGGCGGTCTGCGCCAGCACCAGGATCACCGCCTGGAGGCTCGCGAAGCAGCCGGCGCCTCGCCAGCCGTAGACGATGCCGGCGAGGAGGGGGGTGCAGACGCTGACGTAGGCGAGCGTGCTGGTGGGCCCTGCCGAGATCAGGAGGAGGGAGCCGAAGAGGGTGTCCACGGCCAGGAGGGAGGGGTGGCGCAGGAGCAGGGGGCCGAAGCGTTCCCAGTCTCTGAAGAGGACGTAGGAGGCCATGAACGTGACTACTACGGCTGCGCCCACCAGGCGGGTGGCTACGCCGGGGGTGGCGTTGACCAGGGCCGAGGGGGCCGCGAGGGCGATCATCGCCAGGCGGAAGCCGAAGACCTGCCTGCACATTGCCTGTAGGGCGCTGATCTGGATGGGGAGGGCCACTTCCCGGCCTTCGGCCGGGATTTTGCTCCCACCCGCACCGCCCGTGCGGCCATCGTCGTCAGGTGCCGGTGGCCCCTGTGGAGCGCCCTCGCCGTCGGCGGCCAGCCGTTCCATACCCGGCTGCTGCGGCGGTGCCGGTACCCCCGACAACCTCGCCCGCGCCGGCGCCCATCCCTCCGGCAGCGCCGGCGTCACCGTCGTCACCGGAATATCCGTCGCCCCCGACCGCACATGATCCGGCAGCACCGTCCCGGCCGGTGGTGTCGTGATCTCCGGTGGTCTGGGGCGGCGTCGTAGCAGTCCCGTACGTTCGCGTTCGTCCGTCGTCGCCATCGTTCAAGTCGCCCCCGTCCGTCCCTACTTGCCGGTGATCGTGCTGAAGTCCGTGCCGGAGCCGAGGAGAAGGCCCGCGCCGAGGAGCAGCATCGTGGCCGGGACCATGAACGTGGTGATCATCATGGTGGCCTTGGGGACCGCGCGGGCCGCCTTGCGGCGGGCGTTCTGCGCGTCCGTGCGGCGCATGTCCTTGGCCAGGGAGACGAGGGTGTCGACGATCGGCGCGCCCAGCTCCTCCCCCTGCTGCAACGCCGTGACGAACATGGCGACCTGCTCGCTGTCGTTGCGTCGCCGGAGTTCCGTGAAGGCGGCGCGGCGGCTCATGCCGAGGTCCATCTGGCGGAGGGTGATGCGGAGTTCGTCCGCCCACGGGCCCTCGTACTTCGAGGCGACGCGGTCGAGCGCCTGGCGGAAGCCCAGGCCCGCGCTCACCACCACCGCGAGCACGTCGAGGAAGTCGGGCAGGGTCCGTTCGATCACGTCCCTGCGGATGCGGATCGCCGACCAGATGCCGACCTCCGTCCAGAACGCGCCGAAGGCGAACAGGATGACGGCGACGATGTAGTGCCCTTCGAGCAGCATCAGCAGGCCGCCGAAGCCGCCGAGGAAGCCGTAGACCGCCCGGCGGGCCGCGTAGCGGTCGATGGTCAGGCCGCCGGGGTTGCCCGCGAGGTCTATCTTGCGGCGGTACTTGGCGACCAGCTTCGGGCCCATCAGGCGCAGCACCATCGGGGCGTAGCGCATGCCCATGCGGTCGATGAGGGAGTCGACCGCGCCGGTGCGAGTCGAGCCGACCTCCAGGGCCAGGACGAGGTCGCTGGGGAGTTTCGCGTCGGCGCGGTACATGCGGATACCCGCGAAGACGCCCCACACGCTGAGGCCCATGACCAGTCCGAGGACGAGTGCCACCATGTCTGCTCTCCTCCCCTCAGACGTCGATGCGGGACAGGCGGCGGATGAGGACGAAGCCGACCGCGTACAGCCCGAACGCGATGATCACGCAGGCCTGGCCGATCGGGGAGCCCGTCATCCGGTCCAGGGCACCGGGTTTGACGCCGTTCATCAGGAAGAGGGCGCCCACGCCCATCACCGGAACGGCGTACGACGTCATGTTGACCTGGGAGAGCTGGGTGCGGACCTCGCGGCGGGTCTCCTTGCGTTCCTCCAGGGTCTCCGTGAGGTTGCGCAGGGCGCTGACCACCTGGCCGCCCGCCCGGTTCGAGAGCACCAACGTCGTTACCAGGACGACGAGTTCGCGGGACGGGAGGCGGTCCGCCAGTTCGCTCAGCGCGTCGTCCATGGAGGCTCCTACCGCCAACTGGTTGGCCACCTTGGCGAGTTCCTCCCCGGCCGGTGCCTCCAGTTCCTCCGCCGCCATGCTGATCGAGGTGCGCAGCGCCAGGCCCGCGTGGGTGGCGTTGGCCATGATGCGGGCCAGTTCGGGGAGTTGGTTGATGAACTTCTCGATGCGCTTCTGGCGCTGCCAGTTGAGGAACTGGATCGCCACCCCGATGCCCAACAGGCCTGCTATCGGCCCGAAGAAGGGGGCGAGCGAGGCCTGTCCGATCAGCCAGAGGGCCGCCACCGTGGCCAGCATGTAGACGAAGAACTCGCCCGGTGTCATGTCCAACCCCGTTGCCGCAAGGCGCAGTTCGAGCTGCCGGCCGAGCCGGGTACGGCGCAGTCTGCGGTCCAGGTCGCGGAAGCGGCGGACGCGGCCCACCTGGATCTGGCCGGTCGAGGAGAGGCGGTCGACCAGGGCCGCGCGCTGCGCCTTGCCGGTGGCGTAGGCGTGCACGCCGGCGACCCCCAGGACACAGGTCAGCAGGGTGACGCCGGTGGTGAGCGTGACGATCGTCTGGAGATCCATGGGTCGGTCCCTACCTACTGGCTTCTCTGAGGGCGAGCTGTTCCGCGGTGTGGGCGACGCCGAAGGCCTGCGGCAGGGGCTGGCTCGCCATGTAGAGCCGGTCGGCGGTGCGGCGGGAGAGCGGGAAGTACTCGAAGGTGCCGTAGACCCGGCCGTCGGCGGAGATGGGCTGCGGGCTGAAGCGGGCCACCGTCGCCAGCCGGTACGGCTCGCTGCCGTGGCTGTCGAGGAGGGCGATCTCGGTGATGCGGCGGGCGCCGTCGGCGAAGCGGGTGAGCTGGATGATGACGTCGATGGCGCTGTTGATCTGGTCGTGGAGGGCTTCGAAGGGGATCTCCACCTCGGACATGGACGCCAGCGTCTTCAGGCGCATCAGCGCGTCCTCCGCGCTGTTGGCGTGGACGGTCGCGAGGGAGCCGTCGTGGCCGGTCGACATCGCCTGGAGCATGTCGAGGGATTCGCCGCCTCGGACCTCTCCTACGACGATCCGGTCGGGGCGCATGCGCAGCGAGTTGCGCACCAGGTCGCGGATCGTGACCTGGCCCTTGCCCTCCACGTTCGGCGGGCGTGCCTCCAGGCGGATCACGTGCGACTGCTGGAGCTGGAGTTCGGCCGAGTCCTCGATGGTGATGATGCGCTCGGTCTCCGGGATCAGGCCGGAGAGCGCGTTGAGGAGCGTGGTCTTGCCGGTGCCGGTCGCGCCGGACACGATGATGTTGAACTTCGCGTGCACCAGGCCCGCGAGGAGATACAGCATGTGCTCGTCCAGCGAGCCGAAGCCGACCATCTCCTGGAGCGTGAAGGAGCGCGGGAAGCGGCGGATGGTGAGCGTGGCGCCGGTCAGCGACAGCGGCGGGATGATCACGTTGACGCGTTCGCCGGACGGCAGTCGCGCGTCGACCATCGGATTCGACTCGTCCACGCGGCGGTTGACCGTCGACACGATCCGCTCGATCGTCTGCATCAGCTGGTCGTGCGAGGGGAAGCGGAGCGGCAACTGCTCGACCCGGCCGCCGCGTTCCACGAAGATCGCGTCCGGGCCGTTCACCATGATCTCGGTGATCGACGCGTCTTCGAGGAGCGGTTCGAGTATGCCGAGGCCGAGCGCCTCGTCGACGACCCGGCGGATCAACTGCGAGCGCTCGACGGTCGAGAGGACCGGTCCCTCACGGCTGATGATGTGCCCGAGCACCCGCTCCAGCCGGGCCCGTCGTTCGGCGGCGGCCAGCGCGCTCATCTCCGCGAGGTCGATCTCCTCCAGGAGTTTGGCGCGGTACGAGGCGACCATGTGGCCGTCCTCGCCCCGATGGCCGTTCTCCTCGGGATGGTTGACTCGTTCCCGCAGGCCCATGAGTGCTGTGCTCCTTGCTCCGCGTTCAGTGGTCGAGCGGCATGGTGGCGGTCTTGCTGGCCGTGCCGAAGTCCCAACCGGGCACGATCGACGGGATGTTCACGGTGGAGGTGACCTGGACGGACCTGCCCAGGTCGGCCCGGCTGCAACTGGTGCCGCCCGCCAGGAATCCGCTGACCGCGTCCTTGCAGTCCTGTGCGTAGTTCTGCTCCAGCGAGGCACTGCGCGCCCCGGTCCTGGCCGCCGTACCGGCCTGGATCGCGGTGTACGCGATCAGCCCGAGCTGCACTCCCGCCATGGCGACGAGGATCAGGACCGGGATGAACCCGAGGTACTCGATGGCGACTTGGCCACGGTCCCGCCTCCCCTTCTCCCTCCTGTCCTTCCGCATCTCAGTCCTTCGCCTCCTCTACGGCGCCCGCGTGGCCGTGCACCGTGAAGGGGAAGCCGATCGCGCCCGGGAAGAGGACGGGCACCTTGAGGTCGACGTCGGCCGTGACGAAACCCGTGCCTTGGCAGGTCACCGTGGCGTCCCCCTTCCACGCACCGTCCAGCTTGTCGAGGCCGGCCTGTTCGCAACCGGCCTCCCGGTCTCCCGGGGCGGCGGCCGTCCCCGCCCGTACCGCCTCGTCCGCAGCATTCCCCGCGAGCGTGAAGGTGTACCCCACCAGCACGAACTGCCACATCAGCACCAGCGTCAGGATGATCAGCGGGGTCATGCCGAGGAACTCGATGGTGACCTGGCCCCGGTCCCGGCCCCTGTCCCGCCCGTGCGCAGAGATCAAAGACATACGCATCCCCGTTCACTCTCTCCGGCGCCGGAAGCTCACCGAGCCACGATCTCCGCCGCCCCGCAACCGCCCGCTCTTCTGGGCGACTTCGGGGACCTTGACCAGTCCGAGTTCGCCCGCGAGACCCCAAAGGGCCTGTTTCACCACGCTCTTGTTGTCGAGTTCGTGCAGCCGGCCCGCGTCCACCGCGCCCTGGAGTTCCTTGAAGTTGGCGGGGATCGCGGTGGCGGCGACCGTCGTGCCGGTGATGCGCTGGATGAGCGCCGGCTGGATCTCCGTACCGCGCGTGTAGCGGTTGACGACGATGGTCGTCTCCTCGGCCTTGCGGATCTGGAGCCGGTCCCACATGCGGACGGTGCGCTTCGCGGCGCGTACGGCGACCACGTCCGGGGTGGTGAACAGCAGGGCTATGTCGGCCATTTCGACGGCCGCCGCGCTCGCGCCGCTCATCTGGGCGCCGCAGTCGATGACGACGACCTCGTAGCGGGAGCGCAGGGCGCTGACGATCTGGCGGGCGGCCCGGTCGGTGACCTCCTCGCCGCGTTCGCCCTCGCCGGGGGCGAGCAGCAGCGCGATGCCCGTGTCGTGCCGGAACACGGCGTCGGCCAGCACGCGCGGCGAGATGTCGGTGATCGCGGCGAGGTCGACGACGGAGCGGCGGAACTGGACGTCCAGGTAGGAGGCGATGTCGCCGGTCTGGAGGTCCATGTCGACGAGCGCGACGCTGCGGCCCGACGCCTGGGCGGCGAGGGCGAGTTGGATCGCGGCGAGGGTGGCGCCGACCCCGCCCTTGGAGCCGCTGACCGTGACGGCGGTGCCGCCGACACCGGTGAACACGTCGCCGCCGTGGCCCAGATGACGCCGTACGCCCACCGACCAGGCGGCGACGGCCTGGACGCGGTTGGCCAACTCCTCGTAGCTCAGCGGGAGGGCGATGAGCCCGCGGGCGCCGGAGTCCATGGCGGCCTGGAAGAGGCCGGGGCTGGCGTCGGTGGTGACGAGGATGACGCCCACCGCGGGGAAGCGCAGCGCGACCTCGCGGACCAGCTCCAACGCCGGTACGGGACCGATGCGTTCATGCACCACCACGACCTCGGGCAGTTCGTCGACGGACTCGGCGGCGAGCCGGGCCAGGGTGTCGATGAGCTGCGTCGAGTCGGCCACCGGGGCCACCGGGTCGGCGTCCGGGAGCTGGCTGAGCAGGGTCGTGATGGCGCGGATGGCGTCCGCGTCTCCGACCGCCGGAAGAATCCTGGTGGGCATGCGGGCCTCTCACTTGTCCTTCGCGAGTTCGTACGTCCGGTCCTGCTCCGGCACGGTCGTATCGCCGCCTGGTGCCACCAGGGCGAGCCGCACCCGCTCGGCGAACGACTCGGCGTAGGTGATCCGTTGGGCGTCGAGCGTGGAGAGCGCGAAGGTGATCGGCACGCCGTCGGTGGACGTCCGCTGGTTCTTGTCGCTGTTGCTGCCGGGGTCGAGGGCGGTGATGTGGCCGACGTCGATGACCTTCGCGTTGGTCACGATGATCTTGGACTGGTCGGGGTCACCCTCCTTCTGGCCCGCGAAGGTGGCGTACACGTTGACCGTGGAGCCCGGTGTGATCTTGCCGGCGACGCCGGTCGCCGCGTCGATCATGATGGCGACCTCCTGCTGCCCGGGCTTCAGCGCCGGCTGGTCCACGATCATGTCGGTCTGCAACAGGGAGCCCTGGCGCAGCGTGGTCACGGCGATCTTGCCCGTGATCTGCCTCAGATCGGTCACGGCGTTGTCCGACAGCCACCGCTTGGGCATCTCGATCTTCTTGAACTGCGCGGCGGTGAGGGCCGTGTAGGGCGCCACGTTGTCCTTGACCTGGTACGCCGTGACCTCGGGACCGACCTTGGACTTCACGTCACGGATGACGGAGAGGACGCCGGCGAACGCGCCGAGGGCGCAGATCACCGACAGGAGCAGGAGTATCACGCCGCGGCGCTGACGGGAGTTCATGAACCGTACAACCTCATTGGGGATATCGGTCGAGCGGAAATGAGCGGATCGAGCGGGATCGGACCGGATCGAGCGAGATCGAGAGAGATCGGACCGGGCCGAGCGAATCGTGTGCTGTAAGCGTGTCCTGTGTGTTGAGGACTTATCCGCTCGATGTTTGGTTCTCGTGAACGGGCGGTGTGGCGGAGCAGAAGACACAACGGTCGCCGATGACGTCGATGCCGCACCAGTGGCACACGGACTGCCGTACAGAGGTGACCAGTTGGTACAGCACCGACAGGTCGGGCAGATACGTACAGAACTCGATCAGCTTGTTCGTACCCCACCAAGTCACCGATTCGGCGGGCAGGGTGGCCTCGCGCAGCCCCATCGCGTTCCACGCCGGGGCGAGGGTGGTGCCGATCCAGTCGGACTGGAGCTGCCCCTTGGCGACCAGCATCCAGGTACCGAACTCCGGCCCCTCCAGCGCGACTCCGGGGCCGACCCGGACCAACTGCGGCTCGGGGTGGGCGATCACGGCGAACTGGCTGCCGGGCACCCAGGACTTGGCGTGCGACTTGAGGCCGACGGGGACCCGGTCCAGTTTGGTGACGGAGCCGAGGAGCGCGCCGGCGTGGATGTAGTGCGTGAGCAGCCGGCCCGCCGAGGCGAGCACGCCGGGACTGAGGTCACAGGACGCCAGCTGCCTCAACTGCCGGGCCAGGACGGCGAGTCCGAGCGGGGGCAGATTCGGACGGAACAGGGCGATCCGGTCGCTCTCCAGGATGGACCGGATCGTGTGCAGCCGTCGGTCGACGCCCTCGGACACGGCCTGCGAGGACACGACGACGACATGCCCGTGCTGGTCGATCAGGGCCTGCATCTCCGACAGCGCCTGGTCCAGCGGTCGTTGATCGAGGTCCCGCAGGACGACGGCGGGCAGGGTCCGTTCGTCCTGTGGCGGCAGCGCCATGTCGGCGCTGGTCACGGCAATGGCAGTTGGCACGCGCAGCTCCCCGTCTCACGCCTGTTGGCCCACCGGCATTACTCCGGCACACCGAGTCGACTTCACTGCGTGACTACCTCAGCACTGTAACCACGCCCCTGTGACCGGAGAACAGCGTTTCTGTAGCTGTGCGGCAACTGTCGTCGCACACAACACGCCAAATCGGGGCAGGTCGCGCATCCGATCGCGACGCGAGTACCGAGACCAGTGTCGGCGAAGTTGGTCTGGACCTCTTGACATCAGATTGGTCTGGACCAACTCTGGGACTCCCAGCGGTGGCCACCGTCGGCACAGTCACAGTCACATCCCCTCCAAACTCCCCCACCGGAGGCATCAGTGGACCGCGCACCAGGCATGCCCGTCCTCAGGAACAGACGTCTGTGGGCCGGGGTCGCCATGGCCGCCCTCGCTCTCTCCTTCGCGGGCACCGGCCAGGCGTCCGCCGCCGACATCAACAACGCCAAGAACGCCGGCTTCGAGTCGGGCCTGACCAACTGGACCTGTACGGCGGGCAGCGGCACGACCGTCTCGTCCCCGGTCCACAGCGGCGCGGCGGCCCTGAAGGCCACCCCGGCCGGCCAGGACAACGCCCAGTGCGGCGAGTCGGTGGCGGTGAAGCCCAACTCGACGTACACGCTGAGCGCGTGGGTGCAGGGCGGCTACTCCTACCTGGGCGTGACGGGCACGGGCACGACGGACGTGTCGACGTGGACCCCCGACACCACGTCGTGGAAGCAGCTCTCGACGACGTTCACGACGGGCGCCTCGACGACGTCCGTCTCGGTGTACACGCACGGCTGGTACGGCCAGGCCGCGTACTACGCGGACGACATCTCGGTCTACGGCCCGGACGGCGGCGGTGGCAGCGACCCCGCCCCGACGGTCCCGGCGACACCGACGGGCCTGACCGTGTCCTCCACGACGTCCTCGTCGGTCTCCCTCGCCTGGAGCGCGGTGTCGGGGGCGACAGGCTACAACGTCTACCGCAGCGGCACGAAGATCACGGCGGTGACGGGAACGTCGGCCACGATCACGGGACTTGCGGCCTCCACCTCATACTCCTTCCAGGTCACGGCGACCAACTCGGCGGGTGAGTCGGGGAAGTCGACGGCGGTGACGGGCACGACGACGGCGACGGGCGGCAATGGCGGCACCGGTCTGCCGAAGCACGCGGTGACCGGCTACTGGCAGAACTTCAACAACGGCGCGACCGTCCAGAAGCTCTCGGCCGTCTCCTCCCAGTACGACATCATCGCGGTGGCCTTCGCGGACGCGACCTCGACCCCGGGCGCGGTCTCCTTCACGCTCGACTCGGCCGGCCTCGGCGGCTACACGGTCGACCAGTTCAAGGCGGACATCGCGGCCAAGCACGCGGCCGGCAAGAAGGTCGTCATCTCGATCGGCGGCCAGAACGGCACGATCTCGGTGAGCGACTCGACATCCGCGACGAACTTCGCCAACTCGGTCTACTCCCTGATGCAGACGTACGGCTTCGACGGCGTCGACATCGACCTGGAGAACGGCATCAACGCGACCTACATGACCCAGGCGTTGAGGTCCCTCTCCTCGAAGGCGGGCTCGTCCCTCGTCATCACGATGGCCCCGCAGACGATCGACATGCAGTCGACGTCGAACGCGTACTTCCAGACGGCCCTGAACATCAAGGACATCCTCACGGTCGTCAACATGCAGTACTACAACAGCGGCACGATGCTGGGCTGCGACGGCAAGGTCTACGGCCAGGGCACGGTCGACTTCCTGACGGCCCTCGCCTGCATCCAGCTCCAGGGCGGCCTCGCCCCGTCCCAGGTAGGCCTGGGCCTCCCGGCCTCCACGAGCGCGGCCGGCAGCGGCTACGTCTCCCCCACCATCGTGAACAACGCCCTCGACTGCCTGACCGCCGGCACCAACTGCGGCACCTTCAAGCCGTCGAAGACGTACCCCGACCTGCGGGGCGCGATGACATGGTCGACGAACTGGGACGCGGCCGCGGGGAGTTCGTGGTCGAACTCGGTGGGGGCGCATGTGCACGCGTTGCCGTAGCACTCGGTAGGCAGGGAGCGTGGGGAGTGCGGCCGCTGTCGGGTCGCGCTCCCCATCTCTCGGGTTAGGTTGACGTGATCATCCATGACGTCGATCTCCCGGCAGGTGCCTCCCATGCCTTTGCCCGCGCGGCTCGGACTTCTCCGCGAAGCGGACTTCGGGCGGCTGTTCGCCGCCACCGCGCTCGGGCAGTTGGGCGACCGGATCATCTTTCTGGCGTTGCCGCTCGTCGCCATCGTGGCGCTGGACGCGGACGAGTTCCAGGTCGGGCTGCTGACCGCGATGACCACGGCGGGTTCGCTGCTGGTCGGGCTGCCGGCGGGTGCGTGGGTGGACCGGATGCGGAAACGGTCGGTGATGATCAGCACCGATCTCGCGCGGGCGCTGGTTCTCGTGACGGTGCCGGTGGCGTGGTGGGCGGGCCTGCTCACCGTGTGGTGGCTGTACGCGGTCGCGTTGGTCCATGGGGTGCTGACGGTCTTCTTCGATGTGGCGTACGTCAGCTACCTGCCGCATCTGGTGGGGCGCGACAACCTCGTCGAGGGGAACGCGAAGCTCTCGGCGATCCGCTCGGTGACCAGCATCAGCGGGCCGGGGATCGCCGGGCCGCTGGTCGGCTGGGTGGGCGCGCCCGCGACGCTGTTGGTGAGCGCGGCCGGGATGGCGATGTCGGGGCTGCTGGCGCTCGGCATCCGCAAGCAAGAAGTCCGGCCGGAACGGGAGTTGGGGCCGAGTGAGCGGTCTCGGCTGGGCCGCGACATCAAGGAGGGCCTGAGGTTCGTCCTCAAGTACCCGGCCCTGCGCGCGATCATGCTGAGCGACGCGATCTTCAACCTCTTCCTGGTGATGTACCAGACCATGCTGCTGGTCTTCCTGGAACGGGAGTTGGGACTCGACTCCGCCGGTATCGGCCTCGTCCTCTCGGGGATGGGCTGCGGCGCCCTGCTGGGCGCGCTGTCGGCGACCCGTGTCGCCCGGTGGGTCGGCCAGGGCCGGGTCATCTGGCTCGCGTCACTGGTGACGTGCCCGCTGACCGTCCTGATGCCGTTGGCCCACCCGGGCTGGAGCGTGTGCGTGGCGGCGGCCGGCCTCGCCTCGCTCTCCTTCGGCGGAGTCGTCCGCGTCGTGGCCCAGTCGAGCTTCCAGCAGGCCCTCACCCCGGACCGGCTCCTGGGCCGCGTGAGCGCGACGGCACGCTTCGTGTCCTGGGGCGGAATCCCGCTGGGCGGACTGCTGGGCGGGACGTCGGGCTCGGTGTTCGGAGCGACGGCGACGCTGTGGATCGGCGCGGCGGGAATGACGGCGAGCGTCCTCCCGAACTTCCTGTCACCGCTCCGCACGATGCGCACGCTCCCGACGGGAAGCGGTGAACTCGACCCCGTGGGCTGAGAGTTCACCCTCTGGTCAGCGGCTGTCAGTCCTTCTTCTCACCGTCCGCGGCCTGCGCGGCGAGCCTCGCCACCAGGTCCTGCGCCTTGTCGACCGCGGTGTCGATCTGCTCGCTGTGCTTGCCGTCCGTCTTCTCGTCGACGACATCCCCGGCCTTCTCCAGCCCGTCGGCGATCTTGTCTCCGTGCTCCTCGGCGATCTCCTCGGCCTTGTCCTTGAGCTTCCCCAGGTCTCCCAGGTTGTCGAACACGACGGTTCCCCCTCGCTGCAACGGGCTTACGCGGTCAGGGACATGGTCGTCACGATCGGCCCCGGAGGACAAGGTGGCCCCGACGAGGATGCCCCGGCGGGCGGAGGCGCGGGGCGGGGCGTGTTCGGGGCGCACATGGATCGGAGTGCCGGTACCGACCCGGCGCCCGGGTGGGGAG
>NZ_JBXVPZ010000079.1:0-28754 GCF_057961495.1 Streptomyces sp. P5F9
GGACGATCCCCAGCTTCCACCACAGCAGAAACCGAATCAGCTCGACCAGTGACTACACCACTCGGCGGGACACCATCGCCAAGCATGTTGGTCAAGCGCTTCCGGACTCGCTGCTTGTGCCACAACTTGGCGATGCGCTCGTTCATGTTGGGGTTGGGGGTGCCTGTGGGGTCAGTGGGATTCCGCTTCATGCCTCGTACACAAGTGCACGGTGCTTGCCGGTTGCATGTCCGCAAGATGGAGGTGCAGTGCCCGTTGCTCCTGGCGGAGCACTCCAAACTACCGCTGCCAGCGGATCGCGTCGCTCGGCGCTTCCTCGTATGTACTGAGCGTTTTCCAATCTCACGTTGACGCGTGGTGAAGGACGAGGACGGCCTTCACCACGCGTCAACGTGAGATTGGAAAACGCTCACTGTGGCGTGCCCTCTGCCTGAGTACGGACCGCTGGCAAGGCAGGTCGGCTACGCCTTCCTTGCTCATTCTGTGTAGCGACTTGTGTGGTGTGCTGGCGGAATTGCCAAGAGAGGTTGGGTAAGCCATGCCCCATGTGATTTAGGCCAGAGGTGCGCCGCAGTGCCTGTGTCGAACCGGATCAGCTCGTGAAATCGAAGGTCCCCTGACCTGTTCCTGGGGCGCGGCGAGACGGTCGCGGCGCCTTCGGCTCCTTGGCTGCGTAGGGCGGGACCGGAAGGACGCCCTGTTCCTGGAGATCGTGAGTGGTGATGAGCGGGCCTGCGGCCACCGCGTCCAAGAGCCTGGCTTGTTCGGGTTCGAGCGCTACGAGAAGGGCGAGTGCGTTGATGAGGTCCAGTAGATCAATTGTCCATCGTGTAGGCCATGTTGGGGGCAGGATGTCGTTCAACGGGCTCTGCCACTCGACATCGGGTTTGCGCTTGCGGAATCCGAACCACTTACGGATTACCTGTACGCCGCCGATTCGGTAGTCCCAGACTTCCGCCGCCACAGGTCCGATGGAGCCAGATCCCACCGTGAGGGTGCGGGTCTTCGCGTCGTAGGAGATGCTGTCGGGCACCCCACGGCCGTCCTCACCAATAGGGATGATGCAGATGGGCTGTTCCGCTTCGGGAAGTCTCGGGGTCTGTCCGGACGGACGGCCGTGCTGCGCCGACGCGAAACGCTGGCCGTATGTGTGTATCCATATCGTGCGCCGGCCGGCCTCAGCCACCTCTGCCCACAGGTCGGGGTCCTGGGTGAGGGGGATGTGTGAGCCACGGGTGGTCAGGTGGTCCGCGAAATGACGGGTGTAGCCGCTGTGGCTGGCTATTCCCGCGATGTATGCGAAGAGATCCTCTGCTGTAACCGTCGCACCCTGGATTTGTGACAGCGCCTTCAGTAGCCCGGGCGTCACATTAGCCTCTGCCAGTTCCGCGTGACGATAGAGCGGCGCGACTCGGCCGCCTTCTGTGCCTTTGAAGTGGTGCATGTCGGGGATGAGAGCTGTGAATCCCACGGCTGGCCCTGCCCGCCCTGACTCCGAGTGTAATTCGGAGAGATAGATCTGGCGGTCGCTGTGCGCGAACCACAAGGCGGGTCGTGGAAAGTCGATCACGCGCCGGTCCGCAATGATCCACTGGCGGTCGAATGTCATCCTGCCGTACTCGGTGAGGACCGGTGTCTGCTCCGTCTCGTCGGCGAGAGCGCCCCGCCATTCGTGTCCCGGAAGTGGCTGCTCGGGCTTGTCCGGGCGGCGGTCCCGAGTGCTCTTCAGCAACGTCTCTTTGGCTGATTTCGGAGACTGGACGAGTGTTCGCCACCGTTCTTGCAGAACGGCCTTGCTGGGCGAGACCGGCCAGCTTCGGTTGTTCTTGTTGCCGGAGCTTGTCCAGGGCAACAGGGCATCCACGGTGGGCATCGCTGTCCACTCAGAGGCGGCAACGGCTTGAAAGGGAGTGGTCCACCCTGAAGAACAGAGCCGCCACGGTGTTCCATCCCCGGCCTGGTGTCCGTCGATGCTGAGTCCGTCGAGCCAGTCGAATTTTGCTTCTCGGGTTCCAGCCGGTACGTCGAGTCGCCACACGCGCGCAGGATGTTCCGGGTCTGGGGATCCTCGGCGGACGAAGACTGCGATGCAGACCTCGCGTTTTACGTCCTGGAAGACGCGAGTGCGAGGGTCGGAGTAGGAGCCTTCGGGAGAGAGCCCGACGATCCAGCCTTCGTCGGCCGCTTCGCGCAGGTAGCGCCGCATGCCGGCGGCGCCCGCGCTGTCCAGGAATCCGGAGTTGGTGATGAGGGCGACGATCCCGCTCGGTGCTTCCGGTGCGCCCAAGGCCGTCACCTGGTCGAAGACTTTCCAGGTCGACCATGCCCAGAAGTACACGTAGAGGTTGTCGAGGGCGTATCCGATACGCCCGTTGTCCTCAGGGTGGAAGCGCGCCAGGATTGCCCCCCGGTCGTTCGGATTCCCCTCGGTGACCCAGCGCCCGACCCCAGACTGTTTGGCACCGCGCAGGTATGGCGGGTTGCCGATGACCACCATGACTTTCTCCTCCGCCTTGACCCTGTTGGCCAGTCGGCGGTGTCGGGCGATTGCCTCGTACATCAACCCCAGGTGGTGTTCGACAGCCGGGTCGTCCAACGTGTCGGCCACCAGGAGCCTTGGCGCGTAGCCAGTGATGTCGGTCTGATGGGCCTTGAAGGCGTGGTGTACGCGGAGTTCGGCCACCGCATAGGGGCCAGTCTGCTTCTCCAGACCGATGAGACGCCCTGCGAGTTCACGGAGGAGTCCGCTCTTGAGGGCGTCACGGTGCTTCAGTGCCAGATCCTTGGCGACGTGGTCGACGATGTTGATGAGGAAGGTCCCAGTGCCCATGGCGGGATCGACCACAGTGACGTCCTCACTGCCGAACCCGTCCTCCTGACCGAGTCGGTCACGCAGCACCTCGTCGGTGAACCGGACCATGAAACGGACAGCCTCGCTGGGCGTGTAGTACGTACCTGTGCGTCGTCGCAGATCTGGATCGTAAGTGCTCAGGAACCCCTCGTAGAAGTGGAGGTAGGCGTCCCCGCTGTCGTCCTTGAACATTTCCGGGTCGACTGCGGAGATGACGTCGATCAGCGTGTCGATGACTCCGCGGAGATCGTCAAGAGCTTCGTCGGTCAGCACAGAGAGGGCTTTGCCCATCAGAGAATGACGTTTTCCCAACTTGCCTGCGACGTCGGGTAAGGAGAGCTTCTCCATATCGATGCCCTCAAGGCGGGCCAGCAAGATCGCGAAGGTGAGCGTCTGGCTGTAATGGTCGGCGAACTCGGCCGGCAAGGCGTCGGGGAATAGGAGGTCTTTCCAGTTGCCCGCGAGAATGGAGAACGCAGCGTCGGCCTCTCCGTGTTCCTCGCGGGTGAGGCGTTCCGTGACCTCGTCCCGTAGGAGCGCGCAGATTCTGGCGATGCGCTTGACCAGTTCACTGATGCTGTCGACGGTCAGGGGCGCTGGAGCCAGGAAGAGGGAGATGGCCCGCTCGAATCCGTCGTCTGCCGGTGTGAGTTTCCGACTGCCGCTGAGTAAATCTCCGACCAGGTGCCCAGTTGGGCCGATTTGTACGCCGAAGCGGTACACAATCCAGTCGTAGCCATTTGAATACAGGACGTTAGGAAGGGCTTTTAGCTTCTCCCACTGCTCCCGGTTGTGACTCTTCGCAGACCACTTCTGCGGGTCGATACTCCGGTCAGGCCGCTTCAACTCGACGTGCCCGATGGTCCTTCCGCCAGTGCTGATGGCGAAGTCGGGCCGTACACCGAGCCGCTTGATGCTGCTCTGGCCATGGGCGATCAGTTTTGTGTGCTGTCGCGCGGCCATGCCGCGCAGCAAGTGCTCCACTGGTGCGGTGAGGCTCTCCTCTTTGCCGCTGTCCGTGCCTGCAGGACCCTGAAGCTTGGCCCTGACTTCCTGCCCGAACCGGGCGACGAGGTCGGCGACCGACCCGGTGGCTCTATTCCCTGCTCCGATGTCCCTTCGCGGCAACGCCCACCCCCATGGCAGTGCACACGCACGGTGATCGCACCCATACACACTGCCCATCAGGTTGCAACTGGCAAACACCGGAGTGAGGTTGGGCAATGGGTATGCAGGCAGAAGCTGACCTAGGCCGCTTGACTGCTTGCTGGGGCGACCGCCTCAGTCGAAGGCAAGTGCGCGGAAGGTGTCGCGGATGTCTGTCAAAGGTTGCCGGTCCCGGCTGTAGTAGAGCTTGTTGGTGAGCAGAGCTGCCCAGCGGTCTTTCCTGGGGGAGAGCCACATGCCGGTGCCTGTGAAGCCGTAGTGCACCCAGACGTCGTCGGCTTCCGGCATCGTGCCTGGTGCGGGGTGCCAGAACAGGCCCCGGGGCGGCGTCAGTTCACCGGTGTGGATCTGGAGAGACTCCTTGATCCAGTCCGTGCCGAATCCGGGTGATGTGTTCAGCTGGTTCGGAGCGAGGAGGTAGCGCAGGAACGTGGCGAGGTCGTCGAGGACGGAGAAGGCTCCCGCGATGCCGCACACCCCACCGAGTAGGCGGGCGGAGAAGTCGTGGGCGAGTCCCTTGAGATGGGTTCCTGTGCTGTCGTTGAGTTCGGTCGGTGCGCAGCGGGCCACCGCATTGGGGCTCAACGGGCCGAAGCAGGTCTGTGCCATGCCCAGGGGGCCCCAAACGCGGTCGGCTGCGAGCGCGTCGAGCCGCTGACCGGAGAGGTGTTCGGCAAGGTAGCCGAGAATGAGGGCAGCGCGGTCGGTGTATTCCACGGCCTCACCGGGCTGGCGGTGCAGAGCTTCACGGAGGACGCCGTCGCGGACGTCCTGCGGGTCGGTGCCGTAGAGGTTCTTGAGGTTGGCCCGAAGCGGGACGCCGGCGGTGTGGGTGAGCAGCCGGCGTGCGGTCACCTGCGCCAGTGGATGCCCGCTCACTTCGGGCCACAAGTTGTCCAGTGGCGCGTCGAGTTGGAGCTTCCCGTCCTCGACGAGACTGCCGATGGTTGACCACACCGCGAGGATCTTGGTGAGACTGGCGACGTCGAAGACGGTGTCGCGCCGCATCGGCTCGTCGGGCTGCTCGGGATCCAGGACACCTGTGCTGCCACTGGCCTGGGCTCCTCGGCTGTCACCGACGGCCCACACGGCGCCTGGGTAGATCTTGTCGTGTGCACCGTCGTGGAGGAGTCGGTGGATGCGGTCGGTGTCGAGGTCGAGCGCCATGGTCTCCCGATCGATCGTGGGCCGTGAGATGTCCCGGTGGCCAGCGTAGTGAGGCGGCCGGTACGGAACTGGCTGCGGCGCGGACAGGTCAGATGAGCTGTTTGCCGAGGTCGGCCAAGGCGGCGGCGGTGGCCGTGAGGGGATATCGAGCGGCATTGGTGCGGCCCGCAGCTTGCAGAGCCGCCAGCAGGCCGGGCGCGCAGCGGAGCCGGTTGAGGGCTTGGGCGAGCGTGGCCGGGTTGGTGAAGTCGGTGACCAGGCCGGTTGCGGCGAGGGTGTGGTTCAGTCCGGGGACGGGCTGGTAGACGACCGGCAGCCCGCAGGCTTGAGCTTCGAGGGCGACCAGGCCCATGGCTTCGAGGGTGGTCGAGGGCACGAGGAGGGCGTCGTGATCGGCGAAGGCTTTCCACAGTTGTGGACGGCTGAGCCAGCCGAGGTAGCGGACGTGGACTTTGAGGAGGCGCAGAAGCGGAGTCAGGCCGTGGAACTGGTGGCGAGGTGCCGCGATGCTCAGTTCGACGGCCTGGGCGACGGGCATCGCGCGCAGGAGCGCCTCGATGCCCTTCTCGGGAGTGAGACGTCCTGCAAAGAGCAGCCGGAGGTGCCCAGTTGGTCGGCGGGCGGGGCGCGTCGGAGGGGCGGTGAGCAGGTGATCGGGGATGCCCCACGGAATCTTCGTGAGCTTCCTGCGATCGGCGGTGGGGACGAGTTGGAGGAGGCGGTCGGCCATGGCGCCGGTGGGGACGACGATGGCATCGGCGAGCCGCGTGGTTTCCTGCAGGACTCGGAGCTGGTCGCGGTGGGCTTCGGCGAACAGCAGGTCGGTGCCGTGGACGAGCGCGATGCGGGGGTGGGCAGGCAGCGCGCGCATCAGGGCCGGGGTTCCGCCGAAGGCGAGGTGCTGGAGGTGGAGGACGTCCACACTGGACGGGGCGATGCGTTGCGCCAGGGCCCGGCGTAACGCGTTCACGTACGCCGCGAACGGCGGCCCGGAGAGGCATTTGCCGGGCACGGCCACCAGCTCCAGCCCCGAAGGTAGGCGAGGCGGATGTGTCTGTGGGGCGAGCATGAAAGCCCGGGACGGGATCAGAGGGTTCTCGCCGGTGTAGAGGTCTAGGAAAAGCTCGACGCTTCCGCCGGCGCTGCCGAAGGGCAGGTCGAGGGCGGTCGCGACCCGGGGGCTCACGTGGCACCTCCGGCGAGTTCTTCGTACAGGCGTGAGATGCCGATGCCTGCGGTCGCGGTGTATTTGAGGCCGTGCAGTTGGTAGCTGGCCGGGGTGCCGAGGCAGTGGAGGAAGACGAGCTTGCCGAAGGTCATGCGGGGATAGACGCGGACGGGTCTTGCGGCGCGGATCTCCAGGGTCCAGTGGATGGCGTGGCCTTGATGGCCGAGTGGGGCGGAGACGTGGACCCAGATCCCGAGTGCGCCGATAGTGCGGTTGCCGTTGAGGAATTGGGCGTACGTCTCCGAGCCGGTCCTCTCGTGGGTGGCGCCGAGGTACAGCACGTCGGGGCGCAGGACGAGTCCGGAGCCGGGGATGGCGGTCTCGGTGTATGGCGTGGGAGCGGCGGAGTCCAGGTCGGTGTCGCAGATGCGCAGGGTGTCACTGAGACACCAGTCGTAGGCGTTGGAGGAGAGGCGGTCCGGATCGTACGGCTCGATGGTGATCTCTCCGGCGGCCTGTGCCGCGGCGATGGCGGGACCGGTGAGGATCACGAGGCAACCACCCGGAGTTCTGTCACGTCGCGCCAGTAGCCGGAGGGCTGTGGGCCGGCTGCTGCCTGGTACTTGCCGTGGTAGAGAGCGACGGGGCCGACGGAAGCGAAGAACATGATCTGCCCGATCCGCATGCCGGCGTAGACGCGCAAGGGACGGATGGGGGTGAGCATCAGGGTCCACTGGCCGTGGAAGCCGATGTCGCCGATGGGGGCGGTGATCTCGACGAACAGGCCGAGTCGTCCCACGGAGGAGCGGCCGAACAGCAGTGGTACGAGGGTGTCGGAGCCGACCTCTTCGAGGGTGTGGCCGAGATAGAGCTCGCCGGGTTGGAGGACATAGCCGTCCGGGCCGATGGTGCACTCGGCGGTCGGGTTGGGCTGGTGGGAGTCCAGGACATCGGCGGTATAGGTGAGCAAGGTCGGGCCGAGGCGGACGTTGTAGCTGTTCGGGTTGACCTGGTCAGAGGCGAAGGGCGTGATCCGCAGGCGGCCGTCCTGGGCAGCGGCGGTGATCTCGGGACCCGTAAGGATCATCGCGCGGCTCCTTGGACGGTCGTGGTGAGGACGTGCTTGACGGCCTGGCCGAGGAGGAGCCCTGCGGCGTGGGTGCGCCCAGCCAGGTAGGTGTCGGCGAGGTAGTCCGTGGTCAGCACGGTGGTGATGCCGTCCGGCAGTGGGCCCGGACCGGTCACCAGGGGGCCGGCCTGTTCGGTGAGGTACGCCAGCAAGTCACGAGGATCCCGACGAAAGTCGTCTGGAACGTAGGCGTGGACGAGCTGGTTGCCGAAGGGCTCGATAGCGAGCAGATCGCCCAAGGTGAGGGTGTCGCCGAGCGGGACGGGCCGCAACGCGGTTTCGTTGAGGATGACCGCGTCGACGCCGAGCCCTGTGCGCAGGCGTGCGGCGATGTCGACGAGCAGGTCGTGGCGATCGGGAGTCCGGTGCCGATACGTCTTGGCCACGGGGCCGAGGACGGCGGCCAGTTGCTGTCCGAGTTCGCCGATCTTCGTTTCCAACGGCTCCAGTTTGGCGGGGACAAAGGCTGGAGCCCGGTCCGGGAAGCGAGTGGTGTCGGCGCCCCAGCCTGGTCCGACGGGCGTGGCGATCGCGTACCCGTCGGCGAGTTCGTGCCCCTTGACGATGAGAGTGTCGCCGACCCGGACCGGGCCGTACCGGGAGCTGTGGCAGTGCCCGGCGAAGATCACGTCGAGGAAGGGGCAGACGGCCGCCAGCTTGAGGTCCTCGTCGAAGCCGGAGTGGCTGAGCAGGACCCAGTCGTCGACCTCGTGGTGGTGGGCGAGCATCACCTCGCGCAGGGCTTGGACGGGGTCGGTCACGCGGTGACCGGCTCGATGCTCGGCAGGGATGGCGTTGAACGCCTGCTGCCCGATCACTGCGGTGATTCCGACTCGTCGCCCCGAGATGCGCGTGGTGTGCAGGCGCCGGAAGAGCGCGTCGCCTGTATCGGCCTGGACAGTGTTGGCGCAGACCGTGAACCGGCGGAGGTCGGGTTCGAAGTGGTGGGGCCAGCCGTGATTGCCGGGAGCCAGGACGTCGTAGAGCCGGAGCAGGATCTCGCGCTCGATGGCGCCTTGGGCGAGGCGGTAGTAGCCGGAGCCCTCGAAGAAGTCGCCGCAGTCCACGATGAGCGAGGACGGGCGCAGGGCATGGAGGTGGCTAAGGAAGGGCACGGCGTTGTCGAGGGTGGAGTGGACGTCGGTGGTGGCCACGATCTGGCGCAGGGTGCGCTGGGCGGTCATGGGGTGACCTCGCAGATGTCGGCGCCGAGGGCGCGCAGCTTGCCGGGCAGGTCGGCGTGGCCGCGCCGGAGCTGATCCAGGCCACCGAGCGTGGTGACACCGCTGGCGGTGAGGCCCGCGACCATGAGGGCGGAGCCGGTGCGGATGTCGGTGGCCTCCACGCCCGCTCCGGTCAGGCGTTGGGGGCCGGTCAGGCGGCATTCGGTGGGGGAGGTCTCCTCTATCTCGGCGCCGAGGCGGGTCAGTTGGGGGAGCAGGTTGCTGTGGCGGCCGGGGTTGATGGCATCGGCGAACAGGTGGGTGCCCGGCAGGTTGAGGGCAAGTGCCATCAGAGGTGGTTCGAAGTCGGCGTCCAGGCCACCGGGGCTGAGGGACGCGATGGCCCGCAGCGCGCGACCCGTCGGTCGCATGTCCTGGGAGCGGACAGAGAGGATGCCGGAATCGGCGTCGGCAGGGATGCCCAGTCGCCGGAACGCAGCGACGAGCGGGCCTACATCCCTGCCATGCACGCCCTCGATGCGTGCGGTACCTCCGGTCGCCGCGACCGCGCATGCCAGCGTGCCAGCCTCGATCTTGTCGCCAGGCACTGCCCAGACGACAGCTTCGTCCTGGCCAGGAGACGGCGGTACGAGGCTGAGGAGGTGCTCACTCGCGCGGGTCCCCCAGCCCACCGTCCTCAGTGCGTCGAGCACCCAGAGGATCTCTGGGGAGAGGTTGGGCTCACCCAGCCGTAACGGTCGACCGGTTGTGACGGCGCGCAGCAGGGCGGCCACGGTTGCCCCGCGGGAGCGGAACGGCAGCACCAGGGAGACAGTGCCGGTGTGCGGCGAGACGCTCTCGACGCGGTAGCCGGAGTCATCCGTTGCGCTCCGGTCGCCGAACGCCTCGTACACCTTGAAGTGCAGCTCCATCCCGCGTGCACCGATCCGGCAGCCGCCGGGCCAGGGCAGTTGTACCTCGCCGTGCCGGGCGAGCAGGGCGGGCACCAGGTAGTACGAGGCACGGATGTGGGCGGCTTGCGCCAGTACGGGGGATACGCACCGGCTCTCGGTCGGCAGGATCACCGCAGTGGTCGGCTCCCCGACGGGTTGCGCGACATGCCAGCCCGCCTGCTGCAACAGCGCCAGCATGATCTGGACGTCTGTGTTCGCGGGGATGTTGCTCAGCCGGACGGGGCGACCCAGGGCTGCTGCGGCGGCCAGCAGCGGCAGGGCGGCGTTCTTGGAACCATCGACGGTCACGCTGCCGACGAGCGGGGGGCCGGGGCGTACGGCGATCACTTCGGCGGCCCGTGCCTGGGTGGAGGCGGTGGTCGTCACAGTCAACTCCTTTGCAGAGGAAGGGAGACAGCGATCTCCTGGCCCGAGCAGGTGGGCAGGGCGATCTCGGCCCAGCACCGTTTGCCGGTGGGTGTTGGATCGGCGCCGTACCTGTCGGCCAGAACGGCGACCAGGAACAGCCCGCGGCCGTTCTCGGCGTGTTCGTCCGGCAGGCAGAGCTGGGGGAGCACCGGGTTTGAGTCGTCGACCTCGATGCGCAGGCCGGCTTGGACGAGCTGAACCGACAGGGAGACGTGTCCGGTGCCCGCGTGCCGGACTGCGTTGGTGACCAGTTCGCTGATCACCAGCTCGACGGTGTGCATCAGCTCGTCGTCCAGCTCCGCCTCCCAGCCCGTTATCGCGTTCATCGCCCGGTGCCGGACGGCGGTGACCGCGGTTGGTGTGGTGGGTACGGACAGAGTGAGCTGGTGCGCTGCCATGAGCGGCCTCCCGAGGTTGGTGCGGCCACTTCACGCAACCAGCCCGTGGCGGTGGGTGGTTAGCCCAGGTGCTGGCGCTGCATCGGTTATGCAGGAGCTGCATGACGGTGAAGTGCGCCTGATCTACGCTCGGTTGAGCAGGCAGGATCGGCGACGGCGGAAGGGGCCGTGGCAGATGGCCGAAGCACACAGCGAAGCAAGACGGATCGGCGAAGTGATCCGTCAGGCGCGGGTGTTACAGCGACGTTCGCAGAAGGACGTCGCCGCCGCGCTCGGCTACCACCAGTCCAAGGTGAGCCGGCTGGAGGGCGGCCGTGGCACGGAGGACATCCGTGTCCTACGTGCCGTTGCGCAAGAACTCAGGATTCCACCCGAGCAGTTGGGCCTCGCCGTCGTTCGCGATGCCGTTACCGCCGATCCCGAAGCTGACGAGATGCACCGCCGTACCTTCCTCGCCGCGAGCATCGCCGCGCTCGCCACCTCTGCCGCCGCAGCCGCCGCCCACGACGACCTGGTCCAAGCGCTTCTTCCTGGCCTTGGCCCGGCGAACACCGGCGTCCCCTTGGATACAGCGGTTCTGCGTGAGCGGGTCGGCGCGGCGCGCAGGCTCTTCTACACGTGCGACTACGTGGAACTGGAACGTGCTCTGCCCGGCCTGATCGCTGACCTCAGGCTGGCCTCCAGCGGTGTGGTGGACAGCGACGTACTGTCCGCGCTGCTGGCCACTACTTACCAGACCTCGACCAGCCTCCTGCTGAAACAGCACGACCAGGGCAACGCCTGGCTCGCGGTCGGCCGAGCGATGGCCGAGGCCGAACGCTCCGGTGATCCCGTGGTCCTCGCCTCCAGCGTCCGGGTGCAGGCCCATGTCCTGGCCCGCGAGAAGCACACCACCCAGGCCGTCACCCTTGTCCGGCACACGGCCGACCAGCTCACCGGATCCTACGATCGCCGTTCCCCGAAGTACCTGGCGGCCGTGGGGCTGTTGCTGCTGCGTGGCGTGACCGCGGCCAGCGGCGGTGGGGACCGCGCGGCCACCGAGGAGTTCCTGGCCGAGGCCAAAGAGGTGGCACGGTACGTGTCCCTCGACAGGCCCGATGCCTGGGCCAACTTCAGCCCCACCAACGTCGCTCTCCACGAGCTGAGCGCTCTGGTGGCCTTCGGCGACTCCGGGCTTGCTCTCCAAGCGGCCCGCCCGCTCATGCGCCGGCACATCCCTGTCCCCGAGCGTCGTGCCGCTCTGTGGGTGGAGGCCGCCCGCGCCTACAGCCAGCAGGGCCGCCTCTCCGACGGCTACCAGGCCGTACGTATCGCCGAGACCTGCGCCGCCCAGGACGTCCGCCGCCCCGCCGTGCGCGACCTGGTCGCCGACATGGCTGCCCGCGACCGGCGCCGTACTCTGCCGGAACTGCACCGTTTCAGTCGCCAACTGGGAGCCCCCGCGTGACCGAGCCGACCACCCCGGAGAAGAACCCCTTCCTGTACGTCGTCGTCTGCGCCTGCGGCATCGCCGGCGACGTCGGCAAGCTGATCACCACAGCTCAGGAGCGCCACTGGGACGTCGGCGTCATTGCCACCCCGCAGGGCCTGGGCTTCCTCGACACCGAGGCGATCGAGACGCAGACCGGCTACGCGATCCGCTCCGCCTGGCGCACCCCCGGTGAGCTCCGGCCGCTCCCGCCCGCGGATGCGATCGCGGTCGCGCCGGCCACCTTCAACACGGTCAACAAGTGGGCTGCAGGTATCTCCGACACCCTCGCTCTGGGCATCCTGTGCGAGGCGTACGGCATGGGAATCCCCACGGCCGTAGTGCCGTACCTCAACGCGGCTCAGGCTGCCCATCCCGCGTATCAGCAGAGCTTGGAACGGCTACGCGGGATGGGCGTTCTGATCGGCTCGTACGAGCCGCACAAGCCGAAAGCCGGCGGTGGCGCCGACCGTTACCGCTGGGAGGAAGCGCTGGAACTTCTCGCTCCCCGGCTGTCCCCGCGGGCGTAATCAGCGCCGCTGTCCCTTCGAGGGCTCCGGAGACGAAGCTGATGGGATCATGTGGGGCGGAGCAGCAGGGCGTTGCACGGTGTGCCGGGTGTTGGCTGCCTGGGCCTGTGGGCTGGGTGCGTGGCGTTGGCCCAGACGGCGGACTCGCCAGGTCAGGGCGCGGGCCGGGCTGCGTGCATCGTCCAGGGTTCGCTGGCCGAGGGCCTGGTCCAGGACGGTGGCCGCGTTGTGGCCTGTCGCTTCTGCTTCGGCGAGCACGGCGGCGAAGGCGTTCCAGGCTGGGTCGTTGAGAATGTGCTCGGCATGCTCGGGGACCGCCTGTTGCAGGTGGTGGGCGTAGCGGTGCTGGGTCTGTGGGCTGGGTGCGCGGCTGGCGAGGCCGGCGAGGACGGGTCCGGCGATCTGGGCGTACGCGGTCTGCAGGTGGATGAGGGTCTGTTCGGCCGCTGCCTGCTGTTGGGCGTGCTGGCGGGTGCGGTGCCAGTGCATCGCGTAGGCGACCGCGGTGAGCGCGACGTCCAGCAGCATCGCCAGCCCGGCGCTGTCCCCATGCTGTGCGGGGTCCTTCCAGATTGCCTGGACACTGCGACGCAGGACGCGGGCACTGGTGTGGTCGGCGGCGATGCGGGAACGGGTGGCGCGCTCGAAGGCGACGGCGGCTCGTTCGAGTTCGGCCCGCGCTGCGGTCGGGGCGGTGAGCGGGAGCAGGTCGAGTGCTCCGCCGAGCGCGGCCAACTGGCCCTGGGCTGTTTCGTCGTTGCTGTGGGCCAGGTGGTGGGGGATGCGTTCGGTGGCGGCGGTGGCCTGGTGCCAGGGGTTGCCCGGCCGGACGGTCATTGGTTCGGGGCTGGTGGTGGCGAGGCGTTGGCGGATCTTGGGTAGGGAGAGGTCGCCGGCGAGGGTGGAGCCCGCGTAGAACACGGGCTCGCCTTTGTCGTTGGTGTCGCCGGGCAGGGCGAAGTTGCAGCCGAGTGCGTCGCCGGATGGGCCGAGTTTGAGGCGCACGGTCACACCTGTCGCCTTCAGCAGGGTGAAGAACTCGGCCTCGGTGGAGGCGGCGGCCATCGCGCGGCGGACACGCAGGCGCAGGATTTCGCGGGATGTGGCGTTGTGGCCCAGGCGCCTGGCCTTGAAGACTTCCTTGCTAGTGGGGCGTTTCGCAGCGGTGCCGTCGCCGGGCTTCAACCGGCGGAGCCCGTAGTCGATTTCGATCTGGCGGGCCTCCTTCTGAACGGCACGGATGTCGTGGTCGCGTTTGGGTCGTCGGCCGTCTTGGCGGACGAGGGTGGCGGCGATGTGGATGTGGTCGGCGGCGTGCCGTACGGCCACCCAGCGGCATGCTTCCGTGTCCCCGGTGGGGGCGATGCCGGCGGCGACCACGATCCGCCGGGCGATCTCCGCCCATTGGGCGTCGGTCAGGATCGGGTCCTCGGGAGCGGCGCGGACCGGGCAGTGCCAGACGGTCGTTTTGGGTGCCCGGCGGCCGAGCATGGCCACCGGCTGGTCGAGCTGGGTGCGGAGCTGCTTCTCCACTTCCTTGGGGTCGCGGTGCGGGCTACGGCCGGGGTCGGGGGCGAAGCCGTTCCAGGACGCCACCAGGTGCGGGTCGACGTGTTCGTTGGCGGTGCCTTCGCCGAAGAGGTAGACGATCAGACGGCGGGTGTCGCCCTGGCCGAGGATGATCTTCGGTATCACTGGATCACCGCCCCTCTACGACCTGGGCGACTGTGGTGTCGACGGTGGCGATGGCCGCTTCGATGCGTTCCAGGAGGCGGTGGACCGTGTCGGGCTGGGGCCAGGCGCCGTCCTTGTGGAGGTGCCAGGTGAGCTGGTTGAGGTTGTTGCCGACGCCGCCGAGCTGTCCGTTGGCAGCCATCAACGCCTTCACCGTGGCGCGGTAGTCGGCGACTGCGGCCGTAGGGTCCTCTGCGCGGGCGGCGGCCAGGGATGCCTCGGCGACGTAACCGCCGACCGGCATCCGGCTTGTGTCGGCGGCGCGTGCGAGTTCGGCGAACTCGCTGTCGCTGTAACGGGGATGGACACGGCGCTCACGCAGGCGCGACTGACGCAGTCGGCGGCGCGGTGCGGACGGCTGCGCAGTGTGCGACGACGGCTTGGTCTCGTCCCCTTCCTCGGTCGGTCCCCCCGGGCTGGCCGACTCCGGCGCTGCGCCGGATGCCTCCGGCCCCCTCGGGGCGGGGGCCGGGTAAGGACTCCTTAGCCGACAACTTGCTGCGCTGTCTGGGGCTGAGGTGGTGTGCAACTGCTGCTGAGCTGTGGGCAGTTCGTGGTGTTGTTCGTGCATGGTGGTGCTCCGGCGGTGAGGGGGTGGGAGGCGTGTCACGTGCGTCGCATCCGTCCCACGCCTGGTCAGGACAGGTACGGACACTCGGGCAGGTACGGAGAAGTCCGTCCCGGCGAGAACATCCGTCCCCGCGCTGACCTGCTTGGGGACGGATGCGACGCAGTGCTACGGACCCAGAGGGAGGTGGGTCAGCGGGCGCGCTTGGGACCGGCGGCCCCGCCGGGCGGGCCGATGGGCAGCGCGCCCGCCGGGGCGGCGGGCGGCTTGCCCTGGGCCGGGTGCGCGGGCGTGGGAGCGGGCGCCGTCTCGGCGAGGTCGGGGCAGTGTCGGGCCCAGCTGTCGAGGAACCGGTTTCGGGCGTACCCCTTGGCCTGCCTGCCCTTGTCGAACCGGTAGTTGGCCGGACGGATATCGAAGTCCCGCAACATTCTGCCCAGGTAGTAGGCGTTGAGCCCCTTGGTGCCGTGCTCAGCCCAGGGGGCGTCGGGGTCCTGGAGCAGGGCGGCGACCAGATCCTGGCTGGACAGGGTCTCGGGGTTGCCGTGTGCCTCGAATACGCGGTGGATGTCTCGTAGCAGCCGCGTCTTCAGGTTGGTCTGCTCGTCCTGGACGGCCTCGAACCGGGTCATCGCCCCACAGGCCGCACGCGCACTGGCGGGCCAGTGGCCGCCGGCCAGGTCAGCGATGATGACCAGCGGTTCCCAGGTGTCCGCCGCCCGGTCCTCCACCGGCATCGTTGGCGCCATGCGGACGGCCGTGCCGCGCAGCGGGCCCAGCCAGGCGGCCAGCTTGTCCCGCACCGCGTTCAGCTCCGGTGTGGCGTAGCGCGAGCGGAACGGGGTCACCTTCTCGCCCGGCTTGCGTCTTTGCATACGGAGCACGACCGCTCGGTCCGTGATCGTGTCGGGCAGGTCGCCGATCGAGGCCAGTGCGGCCATGGCGAAGGTCGGATACGGGGTCGGCTTGTGCTCCGGACCGGAGATGCGCCAGGCGGGCCGGTTGCGCTGGTGTCCGGCGTTCAACAGACCGCGCAATTCCTCGTTGTCGCCGGCCTTGCTGAAGATGGCGTCGGCCTCGTCCACCAGGATCGTGCGCGGATTCTTGCCGATGACGCGGAAGAGCACCGCCGTGGACATGTTCACCGTCATGATCGGCTGGTGGACGGTCTCGTGAAGCACGTCCAGAACACGGGACTTGCCGCAGCCCTTCGTCGGGCCTACGACCGCCAGACGCGGTGCGTGCTGCAGAGCGGTCTGGATGTGCGTGGCCGCCACCCACAGGGTGACCGCTGTCAGCGCCTCGTCACTGGGCAGCACGACGTACTTGCCGATCGCCGCCCGCAACTCATCCAGCAGTTCCGCACCCTCACCGGAACCCCGTTCCGCAGGGTCTACCGGTCCCCCAGGAGGCCGGGAGCCGGTCCCGTGATCCGGTCCCCGTGCGTCGACGGGACCGGTCCCCTCCTGTTGGGCGGTTCCCGCCACGGGGTTGTCGGTCCCCGGCGACTTGCGGGGACCATGCGTACGGTCCCCATTGCGGTCCCTTGGTGCAACTACAGCCTCTTGGGAACCGGTCCCCGATTTCACGCCGCTGGCCTGCGGTTTTGCGTCGGATGTTGATACGGGGACTGAGAGGTGCGGGGACCGGGCACCAGGCACGTCGAGTGGACGGTCCCCAACAGCAGCATCAGCAGACGGCTGGGGACGGTCCCCGTGTGCTTCCGCATCCGCCGGGTGCTCGACGGTCCCCGACGCGGGGGACCGTGTGTCCGCCTGATCCCTGCGGCGCCAGGGGATGCCTTCGCCGGGGACCGCGGGAGTGGGCCAGTCGGTCGGGGAGGTGTTCGTGGAGCTGGGGGACGTAGTGTCCTCCATAGGCGTTCCTCTCCGGTGAGAGGCGGGACGGGAAAGGTCCCACCCCTCACCAGCTCATTCGTTCAGGGATGGGCGATCAGTTGGGAAGTCTTCGGCCCTCGGCGTTGTCGCGCCGGGGGCCGCTTCGTTGTCCGCGCCAGACGCGGGGTCAGGCCGTGAGGTCGTACGACGTCTGGGCATCCAGCCACGCGTCCACCTCCCGCCAGCGGTAGCGCAGGTGACGGCCGACCTTGTGGACGCTGGGGCCGATGCCCCGGTACTTCCACTGGTAGAGGGTCTTCACCGGTACCCCGAGGTACGTAGCCACGTCGGCGGGAGTGGCGAGCTGGTCACGCTCGGCGCCGGCAAGGCGCGGGGAGTGGTTCGGCAATGAGGTCTCCGTATAGGAATCAGGGTTTTGGATGGCAGGCGTGGGCAACACAGCCACACCACCTGGGAAGCGTCCAGAGTGAATTCTGAAACTCCCGGCTACTTCCCTCGGCGTCGCCGGGGAAGACCAAAACAGTAAGGGCGGATCCCCGGTTACCGAAAACGCTCCCACGGAAGCCGAATTTTTCTGCGGAGAAGCAACCGGCTGAAGTGCCGGAATCCGGTACCTCAGCAGCTCAGAGGTGGCGCCCAGCGCTGAGAAGTGGTGTGGCCAGTCCAGCGGGCATCGCATCCGATAGCCGCTCAAATCGCCCACTTCTTTGACGCGGAGGGAAGGTAGCACAACCTCCACGCCGAAACGGCTCGTGATGTGCCGGAATTCGACGAGACGAACACCACTTAGCTCCCGGGCGACTTTTGGAGAGTTTAAGAACTAACTCTTGCCATGACGGCCGACTGCAAGTTACAGCTATTTGTCATGCCCAACCGACCTATCGAAATAGGCCCCGCCGGCCTCCACGCCGCCCGCGCCATCGAGCACCTACGCCTCGTGCGCAGCCTGCCCCAGTGCCAGCTCGCGACCCCTCCCGCAGTCCTGCTGCTGACGCACATCGCAGGGCCCTACGCCACAGCCCAGTCCCCTAACCCCATCCAGGAGGCCTTTCTTGGCTGACGTGTACGACCGCTGGCACAAGTCCCACCCCAAGCCCGTCGAGGCCGAGTGCGGCGAGCACAGGAGCCGTACGAAGCGGATGGTCCCCACCGCCGATCACGGCATCGGCAAGCGCTGGCAGGTCCGTTACCGCGACCTGGACGGCCGCCAACGCAAGGAGAACTTCTACACGAAGGCCGAGGCGGACAACCGCGCCGCCGAGGTCGACGTCGAGGTCCGACGCGGCTTCTACGTCGTCCCGGCCGAGACGAAGCAGACGCTCGGCGCCTACGCGCAGAAGTGGCTCGACGCGAACTCCGTCGGCCCGACGACCGCGCTCCGCTACGAGGCGACCGTCCGCAACCACATCGTGGAGCACCTCGGTCGGCGCGAGCTGCGGTCCCTCAACCAGCCCTCGATCATTCAGGGTTGGATCCGTACGCTCCAGGACGCGGAACTGGAAGTGTCGACGATCGAGGGCATCTTCGACATCCTCTCCAGCATTCTCGGGATGGCCGTGGAGGACGGGCTGCTGCCGAAGAACCCCTGCAAGTCGAAGTCGGTCAAGCTGCCGACGGCGACCAAGAAGAAGATCATCCCTTGGTCGTTGGAACGCGTACGTGCAGTCGTCGCCGGACTCCCGATGCGCTTCCAGGCCGGTGGCAATCTCGCCTTCGGCTGCGGCCTGCGCCAGGGCGAGGTGTTCGGCTTCGCAGTCGACGACATCGACTTCAAGGGCGGCTGGATCCACGTCAACCGTCAGGTGCGGCTGGTCGGTACGAAGCCTGTCTTCGCCCTGCCCAAGGGCAACAAGATCCGGTCAGTGCCCCTGCCGGCCCAACTTGCCGCCGCTCTCAAGGCCCACATGAAGGAGTTCCCGCCCGTCGCCGTCACCCTGCCCTGGGCCAAGCCGGACGGCGAACCGAAGACCTTCCGCCTCCTCTTCGCCGACGAGAAGAGTCGGGCGTACAACCGCAGCGTCTTCAACATGGGTGCCTGGAAGCTCGCCCTGGCCGCCGCCGGCGTGATTCCTCCGCGCGAGCGCGGCGCGCGCTACCTCCAAGCGGCCCCGGAAGACGGCATGCACGCCCTCCGGCACGCCTACGCCTCCGTACTCCTGGACGCGGGGGAGAGCATCAAGGCGCTCTCCGAATACCTCGGCCACTCGGACCCGGGCTTCACGCTGCGGACGTACACGCACCTGCTGCCGTCCAGCGAGACCCGCACCCGCAAGGCGATCGACGACGCCCTCACCGAGGACTCTGAGTCCAAAGCCCGGGGCACGTCAGCGACTCCAGTGAAATCCACGTGCCGTCCGTCTGCTCTGGCAGCCTGACGGCTTGCCGGACACATGATGCGGGTGAGGCCCTGGACCTCGGCTGCGTGCTGTTGCCCTACTCGCCCGTGGTGACGGTATTGCGCCATATGCTGCAGAGATGGTGGGGCGCGATGAAGCGGAAAGAGTGGCCAGCCCGTACTCGACGGGTGGCGGGGGCACAGTCCTGGAGCATCGCTTCGGCGCTGTCCTGCTCGCTCACCTTCTCCTAGGCGACCCTGTACCGGCATTGGGCGATGACGTGACGCCCGTGGCAGTCCGTTTCCAGGACAGCCGGTTCAGCGCTGTGGACGACCTGATCGTCGTCGGTGACACGGCCGACGGCGCACAGCGAAGGTTGTCGATCGGAGTGCGCCGAGCTCCGGCTTTCACAACCAGCGACGACGCGACTGCAGATCTGCTCATGTCCTACCTGCAGGTTGTTACCGACCACTGGGATGAGGCCGGCGCGGGGAGTTGGCGGCTGGCACTTGCAGTAGCCAGTCCCAATCCGGCCGTACAGCAAGTGCGCGAGCTGGCTGTGATCGCTCGGGGGCAGCCCGATGAGGAGTCGTTCCGGGGAGCGGTGGAACAGGTGGGCCGTACGAACGATGGTGTTCGGAGGCGGTTGACCCATCTCGATGCCCTGATTGCTCAGGCCGCGACCAGCCCAAAGGTAAGCACGGAGACATCTGCCTCGGAGCTGACCTGGCGAGTTCTGCACGTACTGCGGTTGTGGGAACTCAGGCTGGAGGGAGTCGACGAGTCCGACCGTACGGCGATTGTGGGCCGCCTGCGGAGTGTCGTTCCTGACTCCTCGGTGGCGGGCGCTGACGCTCTGTTTGAAGCGCTGGAGAGGCTCTCCCGGAGCTACGCACCCGCTGGGGCTCATGCCACCGAAGCCATGGTGCGGAGGCAAATCTCCGGGACAGCGGTTGGCCGTTCCCCTTCTCACGCCGCAGCGTGGCGCGCCCTCGATGCTTTGTCGGAAACAGCCGAGAACCTCGTGGGTTTTCGTTTGACCGGCGCTGGCGATGAGCTTGAGTTGGAACGTGCTGAAGCCGGGAACGATCTGGCTGCCGAGATGAGCACGGCTGCACTGCAGACGACCGCTCTCGTCGTTACCGGTGAGCCGGATGCCGGTAAGTCGGCTCTGGCCTTGCGTACTGCCAGGCGATTGCGAGCCGACGGTGTGGCGGTCACGGTGCTGAATCTAAGAGAAGTGCCCGCACGGCTTGCGGAATTCGAGGCGCTACTCGGTGCCCGCATCACCTCGGTGCTGGGTGCCTCAGCCGTGGGCAATGGTCGTCTGCTGGTCGTCGATGGCGCGGAGTCGGTGCTGGAAGGCCGTGGCCAACTGCTCTCAGATCTCGCCCGAGCGGCGATGACTTCGGGGCTTGGCGTGGTGGCAGTAACCCGCACCGATGGTTCCGGAGCCGCACGTGACGTGCTTACACAAGCCGCGCAAGGTGTGGAGCGAGATGGTGACGCCGTCGAGAACCTTGTCCGTGAGCACGAGGTTCCTCGGCTGACCTCGGCCGAAATCGGGCAATTGATTGAGGTCTTCCCGCAGTTGCGGCGCTGGGCTGTCGATGAGCGGGCGCGGTGGTTGCTGGGCAGGCCGGGGCTGGTTGACATGCTTTTGCGCGCAGGACCGGATGTGGCGGCCCCAGAGGGAGCAGCCTCGGAGGCCGACTTGTTTAGGGTCGTCTGGTATCACTTGGTGCGCGGCGGGGAGGTGATGTCGCCTGGAGGACCCTCTCCTGACGCCCGTGATCAGTCTCTTCGTGCACTGGCTCGGCGCCAACTGCTCCCGTACGACAACTCTGTATCACCGGATTCGGCCGCGCTGCCTTCCTTGCGTTCTGATGGTCTGCTCGCACCGCGCACCGTGACTAGCGCCTGGCTTCCGTCCGATCGATTTGCCAGTGATCTCGTGCGGGACATGGCAATGGTGCAGGTGCTCGTCACGGACGGCTTCGATCTCCTCTCCGCGGCCGAGGCACCGCGCTGGGCGCTACGGGCCGCACGCGTCGCATGCCAGGCCCACCTGCTCACCACCGCCGATGTCAGGCGATCACTCGCGCAACTGCGCGCCGTCTTCGACCAGATCGCATCCGACCACGGCGAGCGATGGTCGGATGTGCCTTGGGAGGCGGTGCTCACCCTCGGTGCCGCCGGTGACGTCCTCGGCCGGACGTGGCCTGAACTGGAGGCCGACCATCAAGCCGGGTTGCGTACCGTGATCCGGCTGGCCATGCAGCGCTACGCCCCCCACGACATCGGCGATCCTGTGGTGCTCGCACCGCTGGTCGAGCTGAGCTTCTGCCGCGAACGCGACGCCGATTCCGACGATGATTCCTGGGCTGCGGATGGCATGGGGCGATCCATCCGTGAACTGGTGCTGGCGTGGCTGCGCGGACTGGTGAGAGTCGAGACGGGCGTGTCCGACCCGATTCGGCAGCGGGTGCGGAACCGTATCGTCGCAGCCGAGCCGGAGCATTGGGATGAGTTCGCGGTGGAAGCCTTGGCCATGCTCGGCCCGGATTTTGCTGCGCCAGCCGAGACATTCCTCAGGGAAATCGCTGACGACGGAGGTGCTCGTCTCGAACCTGTCGTGGAGAATTTCTGGCCCGTGGCGGCGATGGCCAAGTATCAGCCGGACCTGCTCCTGACCCTGACGGAGTCCTACTACATCGAACGGTACGACGCTGAGGAGGCCAGCTATGGCCGGTCTGGTTTCTATCCGTTCGACGATGGCATCCGGCACCACCGCGGTGGCGGAAGCATCACCGAACGTATGGCCGGGTGGTACCGCGGCCCCTTCTGGCAGCTGCTGACGGTCCGGCTTATGCCGATGCTGGCATTGATCAACCGGATGCTCGACCACGCGGCGGCCATCCGTGTTGCGGATCACGACACTTATACCCAGGCGCCGCTCGACGAACTGACCGGAGTGGATCTGGATATTCCGGGAGTCGGTGTCAGGCACTGCGTCGGAGACGAGCACGTGTGGGCGTGGTATCGAGGTTCATCCGTTGGGCCATACCCGTGTATGAGTGCGCTACTTGCCGTCGAGCGGCTCGCGGACCAGCTAGTCGCCATCGCTGACGTCCCACTTGAGCGGGTCGTGCAGTTGCTGCTGCGTGACTGCAACAACTTGGCCATGCCCGGACTCGTGGTTGGTTTCCTTGTTCGCCATCTGGAGCAGGCGGGTGATCTGCTGGATCCCTGGATGCGCGAACTGGACGTATGGCATCTGGAGTTCGCACGGGCTGCCAGTGAAGGAGTGCTCTACGTTCAGGGCCCGGATGCACTTGATCTTGTCGGTCTTTCTCGCCGTCGAAGCAGTCTGCGCGATATCGCCGCCGAACTCACCATTCGTGCGACCCTCTCCGGTGACGAGACCCGGCTGAACGAGCTCGCGGCCACGGGCGAGGAGCTTGTCCGCCGTGCTGAAGAGCTTGTCGCTGACTCTCAGGGGAGCGCGGAGGCTGATCGCTTCCTCGCCTCGGTACAGGGATGGGCGGCGACGTTCAGACCAGAGAACTTCCATCCGGAATCCGATGACTCCGGCAACTTGATCGTGCAGTATCAGCATCCAGAGCCGCTGGCGACCCATATGCGGCCTGAAGCCGAGATGTTCGGCCGCGCCAGCCAGGCGATGCGTTTGCAGAACACCTACGCCAGGTCCGCCGATCGCGTTGCCCCCGTCGACACGCTGCTCACTGACATCGCTTTGGCACGGTCCTTGGCCGACGACCCGCCCGACTCCGCTCTCAACCGGCTTGACCCGATTGCCGCCGTCGCGGCTGCCGCTGCCGTCGCACAGGTCCAGGGACGTATCGACGTACCGGTCGATGACTTGCGTTGGGCGACGGGTGTCCTGATTGAGGCCATCACCGAACCGAGCCATACCGACTACGTTGCCTCCTCCTTCTACTCACTGGGCGCCGACCGGTCAGCCGCGACCGGTCTGCCGGCACTCCTGGCAGTGGCATCAGATGACATAGAGCTCGATAGGCAGGCAATCATCGGCGTCTTGGACCGCTGCACCACCAACCACTTCGACGAGGTGCGCATCGCGTTCGCCCAGGCTGCCGACTGGGTCTGGGCCGCGCCATGCGACGCTGACCAGCGATCGGGCCCGTGCCGCCATGAAGCAGCGCTCAACGCCGTGCGGGCGGGACTACAGGACTGTCGCTTCGGCGACTGGGACCCAGAGACTGGTGCACGCGGCCGCCCCCGACTCGACGGTCCCTACGAGCAGACATTGCCTGCGGTTGAGACGGAACGGCTCTACCTGACGTCACTCGTCCCACCACTTGTCGCAGCTGGTGCCGCGTCCATCAGCGACAGCTGCGTGGCGGATCAGGCGAAGGGACTTGTCGAAGTCCTTCTGGACGCCCATGCCCGCTCCACAGACCACTGGGCGACGGAAGGGTACGAGAACCGGCACAGTAAGGACAGCGCTCGTGTCATCGTCGACTTGGCAGTCCACGGTGACACCGGGCCGCTAGAGGCGCATGCGCAGCGGTTCGCCGCCAACAGTCGCGCCTTGTACGAATTTTTCCGTGATCTCGCCGTCCTGTTCACGTACGACGATGACCTGCGCCCGTCTCTGTCGGACGTGTGGTCTGTCGCCATGGAGGCGGCCCTCGACGCCATCGGGGACGGCACCGAACTACACGGAAACCGTCACTGGGCCGACGACGCGCTGGGGGCGCTCTTGCCTGCCCCGGGGATTGACGTGAGCGACACCGACATCGACGCGTCCTTGGCCCGTGCCCGAGAAGGCTGGCTGCACCCAGACGCCATTGCCGACCTCGTGGCTCGCTGGATGGGGATCGCCCGCCAGGAACCCAAGGCTCTTGACGCGCTCGCGAATCTCGGCAAGTGCGCCCCGCTTGAATGGCAGCGGGATACGGGACTGACATGGGCCGAGCAACTGACCGACGGCAACTATCGTGCCATCGCCAACAAGTGCTGGTACCTCACCGACTGGCTCAGAACACTTCACTCACGCGAAGGGATGCCGCCGGATCAAATCACACGGTGGCGACGCCTTGTGGATGGGTTGGCAGCTGCAGGTGATCACCGGGCAGCCAGTCTGCAACGCATCGAGGAATGATCTCTAACTGGCTGCTTCAGAAAGAACTTTGACATCGGCACAATGTCGAGTGGCCTTGACGTCGTGAAACGGCCCTTCCGGCGTGGCTTCGTCATTGCAACACCCTCAGGGGCTGGTGTTGCAACGAGCTGTAAGTGGGGCAGGGGTGTGAAGGACGTCAGGGGAACTATTCAGCCCGCGCCGTCCGACTCCGCGTTGCCGAGGCCGCTCATGAACTCCGCGACGACAGTCTGATCACGACGGGGGTCGGGTGGCAGCTTGACCGGTCGGCCTCGGTCCGGTGAGCGCTCCGCCAGGGAGCGCCATGCAGCCTCCCGCGCCTGCGTTAGCTGCTCCCGCACCCGGTCGACGGCCCGGAACTCCTCATCGTGAAGCAGGTGGGCGTCGTTGTCGGTAAGGAAGCTCAGCAGCGCTTCGAGGTAGTCGATGCTTGTCTCGCCGAGATCCCCGGGGTCAGCGGCGAGTTCACGCAGTTTCTCCAAGGCGCACTCCACCATGTCGTCCAGCAGGGTTCCCTCGGCGAACCATCCGATCGGCTCGTCAAGATACGCGTACCAGTTGTTCACCTCGACCCAGCCGGTGGCCACGCGCTCCGAGATCTGGCTGCTGACATGTTCGTCGACCAGGGCGCGGAACTCGGCGGAGACCTCCTGCGCAATCAGTCGGCTGCCGTCCAGCGAGTTCGCGAGCTGGAGCAGACCCCTTGTGTTCTCCGACCACTGCGGCAGTTCCAGGGCCCGGTGCGCCACATAGTCCGCCAGTGACGAGGAGCCGATGGTCTCCGCGGTGTCGAGGGCCCACTGAAGGTGGTTTTCTCTCTCGTCATCCACGGTGTCTTCTGCCCCGAGTACTGCGGAGGTCAACGCCTGCTTGAGCTGTATCAGTTGTGCGAGAATGCCGCCGCCGTCTGCCAACTGTCCGGCATCCACGAGGCGTTCGACCTGCCGCATGTCACCGCAGGAGGCGAGCAGTGCACCCAACTGCCCCCGGCCGGCGTTGAGGTGGAAGCGGATGTAGTCGGCAATCGACGGGTTATGGAAGGAGACGGCACGCTCGTCGATGACGAGCATGGTTCCGTCGAGCACCTGGAGCGCGTGACGGAAGCGGCGGCCGTCCGCCTCTCGGTTCAATTCCTTGCGATACCAGGTCCAAGTCTCCTCCAGTTCGGCGAGTTCGACGGACTCGTACGTGAAGAGGATCTCCAGCAAGTGCACCGCTTCGTCGGTGAGTTCGTTCTCGACGATGCGTTCCCATATCCGCCGGGGATTGTCCAGGTTGGCGACCAGGGCGGTGGCGACGTCCGGTTCGCGCTTCAGGTCGATGCGCAGAGTCTCCTCGATCAGGCGCGGGCTGAAGTTGCGGTGGTTAACCACGGGCAGCCAGGCGTCGCGAGCGGCGAACTGCCTTTTCTGTTGCGGTCCGAGAGCCGAGCGGTGGACGTGGTTGTAGAGAATCCGCCCCCGGGTCAGCAGGTCCAGGTCGGTGAGGCGAATGCCGGTGAGAGTGTCCCGTACATCTTCGGCGGCCAGCCGATCGTGCTTGCGGCGGGCCTCCTCCAGAATGTAGTCGCGGGTCGTCATGACCAAGGCTTTGTCTGGTGCGTCTCGTATCGCGCGCATCACGGACAGCAGGCGCGCGTCCTCGTTCTTGCCGAACTGGGGCAGCAGCGTCGTCTGGCCCAGGAAGTCGTCGTAGAGGAAGAGTTGGGGCACGTCGTCGCGCCAGAGTTCTGTAACCTCGTCGATGTCCTGGCTGACCTCGTGCACCTCCCAACCATGGCCCATCCGCCAGGCGGCGAGCATGCGCGCGACTGTGGTCTTCCCGGCACCGGGGATGCCGGTCACGATGCACACGTGCTGCTCGTCGAGAAGCTGCCGGGCACGCGCGAAGCCCTCGTGCGGGACGAACGTTTGGGCCACCTTCGCCAGCTCGCGCCGCAGCCAGTCGGAGCGCAACAGCGGGCCCTTGTGTAGCAGTGCGCCTAGTGCCGCCGTACCGCTGAGCCAGAGCCGGAAGTGCCGCTCCACCAGCTGCGGTCGCTCCCGCAGAGCGGCCACGATGTCATCCACGCCGTGGATGTCCTCGGTGGACCGAATGTGAGGGGCGAAGGCGGCGCGCAGCTTCTCCTTGGCGTCGACGGTCAACTCGACGGTGGTGGCGAGAACATAGCGGTCCGGTTTTAGAGCGGCGACCTTGGGAAGCTCCTCGTCGGTCAGGTGGGCCAGGAGTTTCGCGCGACCGCTGCGGTACCAATGCTTGCACTGGACAATCGTGCAAGGACCACCTTCCGGGTCATGACGCAGGTCGACGCCCCGGTCCCGGCCGCGCGGAAAGATCTCCAGTGGCACGCCCAGGAGCTCCGTGAACAGGTCCCGGCACACCTCCTCGAAGTCGTGGTCTGTCAGCCGCCCCAGCTCAAAGGAATCCATGCCGCCTTCGCCCGTGCATCCCGGTACCCCTCGGTTCTCCCGCGGGGCTCGATCGGACCCATTCTCCACGACGCGGCCTTAGCGTTGGCTGTTCCGCCCTTCAGCGGCAGGATCCCGGAGCTGGTGACACTCACTGGGGGGAGCACTCACTGATCGTTTCGGAATGGGACGGGCTGGCCGGACGGCCTTCAGTCGTCGAGGAGTTGAAGGACCTGGGTGAACTCGCCGGTATCGATCAGACCGGCGAGGACCCGGGTCATGTTGCTGATGCCGGCGTCACGGACGATGAGCCCATCCGAGCACCAGAAGTAGCCGCCTGCGAGGGCTTCCCCGCTGGTGGCCCATCGGCTCATGAGGATCTCGACCTGAGCCAGGGTGATGATGGTCGCGCTCCACCGGGAGCCGTCCTTGAGATCCACGAAGACATCGACGTTGTCGACGGCCTCCACGTCCTCGCCGGCATTCGGCAGGAACGCGGCGTCGAACTGCTCGGTGTGGACGCGGTACCAGGGTCCGTCCCAGCTGCCCGATGGTGTGCTGTCGCTCATCGGGCGAGTGTGCCGGGCCCATCCGCCCCCCTCAACTGCTTTGTTCTGGCACGCTTCCGGTATGAACAGCGATCTTGTGCCCAACGACCTATGGGAGCGGATAGCCCGCTAATCCCGGCCCGGCCGCCGCGGCGGCACCGGTTTCCCGGACGCAAGCCAGTCGACGACCGGACTGCGCTGGCCGGGATCGTGTATGTCCTGCGCAAGGGCGTGTCCTGGGCGGACGTCCCGGCCGAACGGATCGGCTGCTCTGGGGTCACCTGCTGGCGGCGACTACGAGACTGGACGGAGGCGGGGGTATGGCCCCGCCTACACGAGGCCCTGCTCGTCGAGCTGCGACATGCCAGCCTGCTGAATATGAACGACTGCGCGATCGACGGCTCACACGTCAGGGCCCTCAAAGGAGGGGGTTCATATCGGGCCTTCAGCAGTCGGCCGCAGCCGCCCGGACAGTAAGCACCTTGAGATTGTCGACCGCCACGGCACCCCGCTCGCCGTCTCGCTGGCCGGCGGCAACCGGCACGACGTCACCCAGCTCATCCCGCTCTTGGATGCGATTCCGCGTATCCGGGGCCTGCGCGGCCGTCCCCGCCACAGGCCGAAGCGCCCGTACGCCGACCCAGGCTACGACTTCCGCAAGTACCGCCGACTTGTGTGGCTCGCGGTATCGTCCTGAAGATCGCCCAGCGCGGCGCCCCGCACGGCTCCGGCCTGGACAAGACCCGCTGGGTCATAGAACGCACGTCCGCGTGGCTGCACCAGTTCAAACGCCTACGCATCCGCTACGAGATACGTGCCGACCTGCACCACGGACTCCTCCGACTCGCCTGCGCCATCATCTGCTTGAGGCGGCTACGGAGCGCATTCTGAAACGATCAGTAAGTCGATGACCTCCGCGACGGCGGACTTTCCACCCATGAGTGCGCGCCCTCCGGCACGCCTACGCCTCCGTGCTCCTGGACGCGGGAGAGAGCATCAAGGCGCTCTCCGAGTACCTCGGCCACTCGGACCCGGGCTTTACGCTGCGGACGTACACGCACCTGTTGCCGTCCAGCGAGACCCGCACCCGCAAGGCGATCGACGACGCCTTCATGGAACCAGAGACCCAGGAGACCGGCGAAGCCGAGGGCACATCAGTGCCCGCAGAAAAACCAATGTGCCCTCAATGTGCCCTGGCCGCCTGACGGCCCCTCTGGGGACATGAAAAAGGCGAGGCCCGAAGACCCCGCCCGAATCCCACGAAACGCCAGGTCACGGCCACACAAGGCAATAAGGCTGATGCCCCGCCTCATGCAGCCGATGGCTGAAGTCCTGCCACTCGTGCAGCAGTTGGTACACATTGAACGCGTCCCGAGGCCCACCCCGGTCCGGCACCGTCGACCAGATGAACGCCGCCGCGCCGACCGCCTCCTCGCCGATTCCGCGGAGCGGGTCGACGACGGTCATCGGGAGTTTGACGACCGCGTAGTCGGGGTGGAGGACCACCAGTTCCAGCGGGGGCACCTTGTTGAGCGGGACGCCCTCGATGCCGGTGAGGACCATCGCGGCCATCGTCTCCGGCTTGATCTTGGTGAACATGCCGTTCATCCCGAGCTCGTCGCCGCCGAGTTCCTCGGGGCGCATCGAGATCGGGACGCGGGCCGCGGTCGCACCGTCGGGCGCGCCGAAGTATTTGTACGTCACCCCCACCCGACCACCATTCCTGCTC